>DBAW01000079.1:0-5741 GCA_002291855.1 Sphingomonas sp. UBA1000 | reverse complement strand
AGGGCGGCGCCGGGCATGCCGGCAATCAGGATCGCCGCCAGGCTGGCCGCGCCGAACAGGTGATTGTGCTTGGTCATCATTTCCCCCTCCCGTTGACGGCGGCTTTTGGACATTTCCAATAAGCTACCAATATGGGACCAGGCGCAGTTCATCATATGCATTGGCATCAGCGTCAAGTGGGATTCTTGCAGCCATGTGACAGAAAAATGCATTTTTGGGCTGGCAATGGTCTGATATTGGTTATAGGTAGCGGAGCAAGGGAGGCGCCACGAATGGGGCTGTTGCAGGATGTGGTCACGCTGGAAAAGCGTGGCGGAGGAAAACAGGGCGGGGAGGGGCAGAGCGAGGCGGCCGGCCCGCTCTATCTGCGCCTGCAGGATGTGCTGCGCCGCGCGATCGAGCAGCGCCAGCTGAAGCCGCAGGATGCGCTGCCGCCCGAACGCGATCTGGCGCGCGATTTCGGCGTCTCCCGCATCACCGTGCGCAAGGCGCTGGACGGGCTGGTGGCCGAAGGGCTGCTGACCCGGCGGCAGGGGGCGGGCACGTTCGTCGCCGGCCGGGTTGAGAAGCAGTTCGCCAAGCTCACTTCGTTTTCCGAAGACATGATTGCGCGCGGCCGCGCGCCGAGCAGCGAATGGCTGTTGCGCGCGCGCGGCGCGGTGACGCCCGATGAGTCGCTGACGCTGGGGCTGTCGCCGGGCACGCCAGTCTACCGGTTCCACCGCATCCGCTTTGCCGATGGCGCGCCGATGGCGCTCGAACAGTCGACCATCGCCGGCGACTGTCTGGCCGATGTCGATGCGGTGCGCGATTCGCTCTATGCCGCGCTCGATGCGGCGGGCAACCGGCCGGTGCGCGCGCTCCAGCGGTTGCGCGCGGTGCTGTTCAACCGCGAACAGGCCGGGCTGCTTCAGGTCTCGGCCGGCGCGCCGGGCCTGTTCATCGAACGGCGCGGCTTTCTGGAGGATGGCCGCGCGGTCGAGATGACGCACAGCTGGTATCGCGGCGACGCCTATGATTTCGTGGCGGAGCTGAACGCGCTGTGAGCACCGCCAGCGCCACCCGCATGTATGCCGAGGCCGCCGAAGCGCCCGTGGCCGTCGCCCGGATGCTCGCCGCCAATGCCCAACGTGCCGGCGAACTGGCGGCGCGGCTGGTCGATACGCCGCCGCCGCTGGTGCTCACCTGCGCGCGCGGCAGTTCGGATCATGCCGCCACCTATGCCAAATATCTGATCGAAACCCGGCTCGGCATCCCCGTGGTGTCGGCGGCGCCCTCGACTGCCTCTGTCTATGGCGTGACGCCCCGGGCCGGGCGGGCCTTGTGCATCGCGGTCTCGCAGTCCGGGGCCAGCCCCGATCTGCTTGCCACCGTCGATGCGGCCGCCGATGGCGGGGCGGAGATTGCCGCGCTGGTCAATGTCGCCGACTCGCCGCTGGCTGGGCGCGCCGACTGGCTGTTTCCGCTTCTTGCCGGGCCGGAACTGAGCGTGGCGGCAACCAAATCCTGCATCGCCAGCCTGGCCGGCCTCGCCCAGCTGGTCGGCGCGTGGGCCGGGGAAGAGGGGGCGGATCTTGCCCGGCTGCCCGACCTGCTGGCCGCAGCGATGGCGTGCGACTGGACGCCGCTGGTCGAACGGCTGCGCGATGCGCGCGGGCTGTTCGTGCTCGGCCGCGGCGTCGGGCTGGGCATCGCGCAGGAAGCGGCATTGAAGTTCAAGGAAACCTGCCAGCTGCACGCCGAGGCCTATAGCGCGGCCGAGGTGCGGCACGGGCCGATGGCGCTGATCGGCCCCGATTTTCCGGTGCTGATCTTTCGCCAGGAAGACGAAACGGCGGTCGGCATCGATGCGCTGGCTGCCGATCTTGCCGCGCGCGGTGCGCCGGTGTTCATGGTCGGCAAGGCGGCCGCCGGGGTGACGGCGCTGCCCGCCATTGCCGCGCCGGCCATGCTCGCCCCCATCGTTCAGCTGCAAAGCTTTTACCGCGCGGCGGCCGAGCTGGCGGTGGCGCGCGGGCTTGATCCGGATGCGCCGCCGCATCTGAAAAAAGTGACCGAGACGGTCTGATGGCGTTGCTGTTCATCAACGGCCGGGTGCTGGTCGATGGCGCGCTGCGCACCGGCCTGTCGGTGCTGGTCGAGGGGCGGCAGATCGCCGCGCTGCTGCCCGAAGATTCCCGGCCCGATTCCTGGCCCGACGCCCGCATCATCGATCTGGCTGGCGACATTCTTGCGCCGGGCTTCATCGACACCCAGGTCAATGGCGGCGGCGGCGTGCTGTTCAACGACGCGCCGACCGCCGCCACCATTGCCGCCATCGGCGCGGCGCATCGCCGGTTCGGCACCACCGGCTTCCTGCCGACGCTGATCAGCGACGATCCGCCGGTCATCGCCCGCGCGATCGCAGCGGTCGATCAGGCGATCGAGGAGGGGGTGCCGGGCGTGCTCGGCATCCATATCGAAGGGCCGTTCCTGAACGTCGCCCGGCGCGGCATCCATCTGGCGAGCAAGATCAGGCCCATCGACCATGCCAGTGTCGATCTGGTCACGCTGCTGCGCGGCGGGCGCACGCTGGTCACGCTCGCGCCCGAACTGGCGACGCCGGAGCTGATCGCCGCGCTGGTCGCGCGCGGGGCCGTTGTCGCAGGCGGGCACAGCGATGCCCGTTATGACGAGGCGCGCGCCGCGATTGCCGCGGGCATGACCGGCGCTACCCATTTGTTCAACGCCATGTCGCCGCTCGGCAACCGTGAACCGGGGATGGTGGGCGCGGTGCTCGACAGCCCCGGCGTCATCGCCGGGATCGTGGTCGATGGCCGCCATGTTCATCCCGCAACGCTGCGCATCGCGATTGCCGCGCGCGGGGCGGATGCGTTCATGCTCGTCACCGATGCGATGCCGACTGTGGGCGGCGACAGCTGGTTCATGCTGCAGGGCAAGCGGATCGAGGTCAGGGACGGGGTGTGCGTGGACGCGGCCGGGACGCTGGCCGGGTCTGACCTCGATATGGCCCGCGCGGTGCGCAACGCCGTTCAGCTGATCGGCGTGCCGCCCGAGGCGGCGCTTGCTATGGCCTCGGCGGTGCCGGCGCGGTTTCTGGGACTGGAGGCGAGTTACGGCCGGATCGCGCCCGGGATGCGGGCCAGCCTTGTTCGTCTGACCGTCGAACTCGAGGTCGTGCAGAGCTGGATCGACGGCGCCGCCTGACACCGGTTACGAGGAAGCGCTCAGACGCGCTGCCACGCCAGCACATGGTCGCGGATGCGGCCGTCGCGCATCTCCTCAGGGGCCGACAGGACCAGCCCGCCATTGCCGTCGAACCGCGCGAGGCGGCGCTGATCGGTTCCGGCCATGTCGGGGTTGAGCGCCATCGTGACGTGATGGACGACATGATCGCCCTCGACCGACCATGGCCCGGCATAATGGAAATAGCCGTCAAACGCCCCCGCCTTGGCCGCCGCATCGGCGGCCCGCGCATTGGCAAGGCCGAACAGCGGCCGGCCGGCGCGGGCGATGCTCGCCGTCATGACGCCGGGGGCATAGACGATATAGCCATGCGCGTCCGGCCCGAACGGATGGGTCGCGCCGCCGTCCGGATAGTCGATGCGCCAGGCGACGAGCCGCCAGCCACCAAGAAAGGCATCGGGATCATGCGGCATCGGTTATGTCCTTGGACAGCGCGGGGCGGCGGTTCTGCACGATGCGGAACCGCCCGGCGACAAAGGCCAGATCGGCAAGACAGGCATTGCCCGCCGGGTTGAGCCCGGTGACGTGATAATCGCTATAGGCGGCGGCAAAGTTCGCCCACATCGCCCCGGTGAGGTTGATCGACAGGTTCATCCCTGCGCCGGCAAAGGCGTCGGCCGCCCGCTCGATCAGCGCCGGATCGGTGGCGTAGAGATAGGAGGAGATCGCGCCGTGGCGGCGACCGAGCGCGGTCGCCTCGCTGACCGCGGCATCGGCATCCGCGGCGGCGATCAGGAACAGCACCGGGCCGAAATGCTCGGCTCCGTACAGCGCCTCGTTGCCGGCCGGCACGGCGACGACCAGTGGGGTCATCGTCCGCGCTGCGGGATAATCGGGATGGGCATAGGCGCGTGGCCGCCTGAGCACTCGCGCGCCGGCGATCTGTTCTGCCCGTGCTTCCAGCGCGCGGACGATGTCGCAGCTCGCCTCGGCCTGCACCGCGCCCATGATGCCGGCGGCGGTGGCGGGGGCATCGGCAATCTCGTCGATCGCGGCGATCAGCGCGGCGGCGACATCGTCAAACCCCATCGGCCCGGCGGGGGTCGCGATCCCGCCGGCAGGGATATAGATGTTCTGCGGGCTGGTGCACATCTGCGCGGAATAGAGGCAGGCGGCACGCGCGATGGCACGGGCCACCGCTGCCGGGTCCTCGGCCCCCGCCAGCACCACGGCGTTCAGCCCTGCGGTTTCGGTGAACAGCAGCTTGCCGGTGACGCTGCGTTCCAGCTCGCCGCCAAAGGCCGGGCTGCCGGTGAAATCGACGATCGCCACCGCCGGATCGTCGATGAAGCGCCGCGCGACCGGCTCGGCCCGCGTATCGACGGCCAGGGTGACCAGATTCGGATCAAAGCCGTAATCGGCAAGCGTCCGGCGGCATTCAGCGACCGCAATCGCCATCGGCAGCACCGCGATCGGGTGCGGCTTCACGATCACCGGATTGCCGGTCGCAAGGCTGGCGAACATCGCCGGATAGGCATTCCAGGTCGGGAAGGACGCGCAGCAGATGACCAGCCCGATGCCGCGCGGCACCAGCCGGTAATGCTTGGCAAGCGCGACATCTTCCGCCCCGAACCGGCGCTGCCATATGGCGTGCGGCGTCACGTCGCGCATCGCCTTGGCCGCATAGGCAAGCGCCTCGATCCCCCGGTCGAGCGCATTGGGACCGCTGCCGCTGAACGCCTGGGTATAGCTTTGCCCGGTCACCTGCATGACCGCATGGGTCATCTCGAAGCTGGCCGCATCGATGCGCAGCGCCATTTCGGCGCATAGCGCGACGCGCTGTTCGGGCGGCGTTGCGGCCCAGCCGGGCAAAGCAGCTTCGGCCGCCGCGATCAGCGCCGCCGGATCGCAGCGCGGATAGCTGATGCCGAGCGGTTCAAGCGTATAGGGCGACACTTCATCGCCGATCCAGCCGGTGATGCCCGGCTGGTCGAGCATGAAGCGCTGGCCGAGCCGCGCGGCAAAGGCGGCCCGCCCGGCCTCCGCCGCGCCGGGGGCATGGAAGCGCGCGCTGGGCGAATCGCGAAACGGGCTCCAGTGGCGGCGGGTTTCGACCGCGGCGATGGCATCGGCGATCAGCGGCGCATGACGCGCGGCGAGCATGGCGGGTGTTTCAGTCATCAGCATCCGGTCCGGGGTGCAGCCGTTCAACGATCATCGCGGCACCCACCCCCGAGGCACCGCTGGTCACCACCATGCCAAGGCTGGCCCCGGCTTCGTCGAGACTGTCGAGCAGGGTGGAGGCGAGAATGGCCCCGCTCGCGCCCAGCGGATGGCCCTTGGCAATATGTCCGCCGCCGACATTGACGCGCGCCGGATCGACCCGCCGGTCGCGCAGGAACAGCGCGGCGGTGACGGCAAAGGCCTCCATGAACTCGATCCGCTCGATCTCGCGCAGATCAAGCCCGGCGCGGCCGAGCGCGCGGGCCATCGCGTCCAGCCCGCCGGTCAGCCCGGCGGCCGGGCTGGCCGCGCCCTCGGCATAGGCAAGGATG
>DBAW01000261.1 GCA_002291855.1 Sphingomonas sp. UBA1000 | reverse complement strand
CGAGCCGCCCGCCCATGCCGACCTCGATGATCGCAAGATCGGCAGGCGTGCGGGCAAAGGCGAGGAAGGCGGCCGCCGTCGTCACCTCGAAAAAGCTGGGGCCGATATCGCCTGCGGCGTCGAGCGCCTCGGCCAGCAAGGCGGCGAGCAGCGCATCGTCGATCAGCGTGCCGGCCACGCGGATGCGTTCGTTGAAGCGCACCAGATGCGGGCTGGTATAGACATGGGCGACCAGCCCCGCCGCCTCAGCCGCCGCGCGCAGCACCGCGCAGGTCGATCCCTTGCCGTTGGTGCCCGCGACATGGAACACCGGCGGCAGCCGGCGTTCCGGATGGCCGAGCCGGGCGAGCAGCGCGGCGATCCGCTCCAGCCCCAATATGTCGCGGCCCGGCGACAGCGCCGCCAGCCGGTCGAGCTGGCGCTGGACCGCCGGGTCGGCGGAGCGGGCAAAATCCATCGCCGGGACCGGTCAGGCGGCGACGGGCGGCGCCAGATAGGCGAGCAGCCGGCCCAGCGTCTCGCGCAGCTCGGCGCGCGGCACGACCATGTCGAGCATGCCATGGTCGAGCAGATATTCGGCGCGCTGGAACCCCTCGGGCAGTTTTTCGCGGATCGTCTGTTCGATCACCCGCTGCCCGGCAAAGCCGATCAGCGCCCCCGGCTCGGCGATCTGAACATCGCCCAGCATCGCATAGGATGCAGTGACGCCGCCGGTCGTCGGGTCGGTCAGCACGACGATATAGGGCAGGCCCGCTTCCTTCAGCTCGGCAATCGCGGCGGTGGTGCGCGGCATCTGCATCAGCGACAAAATGCCTTCCTGCATCCGCGCGCCGCCGGCCGCGGTGAAGATGATATAGGGGCGGCGTTCGGCCACCGCCGCGCGGATGCCGGCAATGATCGCCTCGCCCACGCCCAGGCCCATCGACCCGCCCATGAAGGCGAAATCCTGCACGCCGACGATTGCCGGGCGGCCGCCGATGGTGCCGCGCGCATTGAGCAGCGCATCCGCCTCGCCGGTCGTCGCGCGGGCGGCCTTGATGCGGTCGGCATAGCGCTTGGAATCGCGGAAGCGCAGCGGATCTTCGGCCACGCGCGGCTGGGGCAGCAGGGTGAAGCTGCCGTCGTCGAAAATCTGCCGGAACCGCGCCCGGCCGCCGATGCGGCCATGATGGTCGCATTTCGGGCAGACCGACAGATTTTCCTCATATTCGGCGGTGAAGATCATCTGCCCGCAGCTGGGGCATTTGTGCCACAGATTGTCGGGCGTATCGCGCTTGGCGACGAAAGGCAGCGCGTTGCGGACGCGGCTCAGCCAGCTCATGCATTTTCCTCCTGACGCGCGCCGGCCAGCGCATGCGCCAGGGCCGACACGAAAGACCGGATCGCCGCCGGGGCATCGGCGCCATGCGCCTCCACCAGCTCGACAATCGCGGATCCGATGACGACGCCGTCCGCCGTGCGGCCGATGGCGGCCGCCTGGTCGGGCGTGCGGACGCCAAAGCCGACGGCGATCGGCAGATCGGTCGCCGCCTTCAGCCGCGCGACCGCTGCTGCGACGGCATCGGGGGCGGCCTGTTGCAGCCCGGTGATGCCGGCGACCGAGACATAATAGACAAAGCCCGATGCGCCGCCGAGCACGGCGGGCAGGCGGGCGGCATCGGTGGTCGGCGTCGCCAGCCGCACCGGATGGATGCCGCGCACGCGCAGCGCCGGGCCGAGCGCGTCATCCTCTTCGGGCGGGGTATCTACGCAGATCACCCCGTCGACCCCGGCCGCGGCGGCGGCATCGGCAAACCAGTCCGCCCCGCGCGCCAGCATCGGATTGGCATAGCCCATCAGCACCAGCGGCACATCCGGGTGACGGGCGCGGAACCCCTTGGCGATGGCCAGCAGATCGGCGGTGCGGGTGCCCGCCCCCAGCGACCGCAGATTGGCCTTCTGGATCGCCGGGCCGTCGGCCATCGGATCGGTGAACGGCATGCCGAGTTCGATCACGTCCGCGCCGCCCGCGACCAGCGCGTCGAGGATCGCGGGCGTCGTCGCCGGATCGGGATCGCCGCCGGTCACGAAGGTGACGAGCGCCGCGCGCCCCTCGGCCCGGGCGCGGGCAAAGGCAGAAGCGATGCGCCCGGTCACAGCCGCGCCCCCAGCGCTTCGGCGACGGTGAAGATGTCCTTGTCGCCGCGCCCGCACATATTGGCGATGATGATCTGGTCGCGCCGCATCGTCGGCGCGACCCGGGCGACGGCGGCGATGGCATGGCTCGGCTCGAGCGCGGGGATGATGCCTTCGGTGCGGCAGACGAGCTGGAACGCGTCCAGCGCCTCGTTGTCGGTCGCGCTGTCATAGGTGACGCGGCCGATCTCGTGCAGCCAGCTATGTTCCGGCCCGATGCCCGGATAATCCAGCCCCGCCGAAATCGAATGCGCCTCGGCGATCTGGCCGTCCTCGTCCTGCAGCAGGAAGGTCTTGTTGCCATGCAGCACGCCGGGCCGCCCGCCCGCCAGGCTTGCGGCATGGGCGTCGGTCGCCAGCCCCTTGCCGGCGGCTTCCACGCCCAGCATCTTCACATCGGCATCGTCGAGGAAGGGATGGAACAGGCCGATGGCGTTCGATCCGCCGCCGATCGCCGCGACCAGCAGATCGGGCAGCCGCCCTTCGCGTTCGAGGATCTGGGCGCGCGCCTCGCGGCCGATCACCGACTGGAAATCGCGCACCAGCTCCGGATAGGGGTGCGGCCCGGCGGCGGTGCCGATGATGTAGAACGTGTCCTCGACATTGGCGACCCAGTCGCGCAGCGCCTCGTTCATCGCGTCCTTGAGCGTCCGCGCGCCGCTTTCGACCGGGCGGACCTCGGCCCCCAGCAGCTTCATCCGGAACACGTTGGGCGACTGCCGCTCGACGTCGCGCGCGCCCATATAGATGGTGCAGGGCAGGCCGAAGCGCGCGGCGACCGTCGCGGTCGCCACGCCGTGCTGGCCGGCACCGGTTTCGGCGATGATCCGCGTCTTGCCCATCCGCCGCGCGAGCAGGATCTGGCCGATGCAATTGTTGATCTTGTGCGCGCCGGTGTGGTTGAGCTCGTCGCGCTTGAAATAGATCCGCGCGCCCATGCCCTCGGGCGCGTCGGCGCGCAGCGCCTCGGTCAGCCGCTCGGCATAATAAAGCGGGCTGGGGCGGCCGACATAGTTTGCCAGCAGATCGTCGAACTCGGCGGCGAAACCGGGATCGTCCTTGGCCGCGCGATAGGCGCGTTCAAGGTCGAGGATCAGCGGCATCAGCGTTTCGGCGACATAGCGTCCACCGAACTGGCCGAAATGGCCGCGCGCGTCGGGCTGGCTTTGCAGCGAGTTTGTCCGTGTCATAGCTGGGCGACCGCTTGGAGGAAGCGGGCGATCTTGTCCACATCCTTGATCCCCGGCGCGCTTTCGACGCCCGAGGAAATATCGACCATGCGCGCCCCGGTGCGGCCCACGGCATCGGCGACATTCTCCGCATCCAGCCCGCCCGACAGCGCCCAGGCACAGGGATGGGCAAAACCGTCGAGCAGCGCCCAGTCGAACCGCATCCCCATGCCGCCCGGCAGCGTGCCTTCGGGCGTCTTGGCATCATAGATCAGCCGTTCGGCCAGCCCCTGCCAGCCGCGCGCTTCGGCCAGATCGGCGCGGGTGCGGATGGCGATTGCGGCCCAGACCGGGCGGGCGAACCGGGCGGCGAGCGCGGCGGCGCGGGCGGGCGCGGTCTTGTGCAGCTGCAAGATGTCGAGCTGCCCCGCCTCGATGGCGGCGGCGACCAGCGCATCATCGGGATCGACGAACACGCCCACACGGCCCGCGCGCCCGCCGCTGCGCGCCGCCAGCGCCGTTGCCGCGCCGAACGCCAGATGGCGCGGGCTGTGCGGATAAAAGACGAAGCCGACATGGCTCGCCCCGCCGCCAATGGCGGCATCGAGCGTTTCGGGCGTGGACAGCCCGCAAATCTTGGCGGTGACGCGCATCGCCGGCCTAGAGCGTGGCGGCGATGGCGCGGGCAGCCAGATCGGGGTCTTCCGCCCCGGTGATCGGCCGGCCGATGACGAGGATCGACGCGCCATTGTCGAGCGCCTGACGCGGCGTCACGACGCGCTTCTGGTCGCCCTTGGCCTCGGTCCCGGCCGGGCGCACCCCCGGCACGACGAAAAACCCGCCCGGCCACAGCGCGCGCGCCGCGCGCACCTCGGCCCCCGAACAGACGACGCCGTCCAGCCCCGCCTCGCGCGCAAGGGCGGTCAGCCGTTCGACCTGGCCATGGGGATCGCCGGCAATGCCGGTTTCGGCCAGGTCGGTCGCATCAAGGCTGGTGAGCACGCTCACCGCCACCACCTTGGTGCCGGTGGGGGCCGCCGCCTTGGCGTCTTCCATCATCGCCCGGCCGCCTGCGGCATGGACGGTCAGCACATGCGGGGCGAGCGGGCTGAGCGACTGCACCGCCTTGGCAACGGTGTTGGGAATGTCGTGCAGCTTGAGGTCGAGGAACACCGGCAGGCCGAGATCGGCCATGTCGCGCACCCCGGCCGGGCCGTTCGCGCAGAAAAACTCCAGCCCCAGCTTGATCCCGCCGACATGGTGGCGAACCGCCTGGGCGAGCGCATGGGCGCGGGCGAGATCGGGCGTGTCGAGCGCCACATAGACGGGGCTGGTCATGCGCCCCCCGGCGGCACGGGCGCGATGGCGACGGGCGCGACGCCAACCGATACGGGCGCGGGCTCCGGCTCAGCCGCTCCGGCCGGGGCAGCCGGCGGCGCGGCGGCCATCGCCGCCTGACCGGCATGGATCATCGCCTGCCGCCGCAGCCGCCAGCGCGCCGCCTGCCACAGCAAAAGCGGCGGCACCAGGCCGAGCAGGAAGGCGAAACCAAGCAGCACCGGCAGCTTGATATCCATCACCAGCCCGTCCCACAGCCGCACCGACACGATGGTCCAGTTGGCAAAGCTGAACAGCGCGACCGTCACGGCCAGCACGATCCAGAACAGGGTCTTCAGGAACGACATGACCCGACCCTAGAGCGCGCGCCGCCAAAGCGCCACCCCCGGCATCAGCAGCGGTGGGGCGGGCGTCGCGTGGCTGACTCAGCCGATTTCGGCACGTAGCGCCGCGATCAGCTCCGCCACCGCCGTCAGCCGGGGAGTTTCCTCGTCCAGAATCGCGTGGAATATCTGTCGTTTCAGCGTTGCCGCCATGCCCGGCGGCAGGGCGCGCTGCGCCGGCAGGGTCGACAGCAGAATGTCGATCAGCCGGTCCGCGCCGTGTAGCCGCCCCCACAGATAGTCATTCTCGCGATAGCCCCGGCTGAAGAACGCGCCGAAGCTGTTGAAGCGCACACCCTTGAGCGTCGCCTGCGCGCCGCCGGCACGGATCGCCACAGCATCGTCGGGCGAAATGCGGTCGACCTTGATCGGATCGAACTCGCCCCCCCAGTCGCCGTCGTTGAGCGCCAGCGTGGCGATGTCGTAAAAGGCAAAGCCCAGATAGGCGAACAGCAGATGCCGCCGCTCGGCGCGGGGAAAGGCGCTGAGCGCCGCCGACATCGCCGCATCGGCGGCTTCGTCGACCCGCTTCAGATCGCGCGCCGCCTCCATCGCGGTCAGGAACGCATCCGGCTCGCTCGCCACCGCCGCCGCCCGCGCGGCATGGCCGGGGCCGTAAAAGCCGGTCATTTCGCGGTCGAGATAGGGCGCGAGCGTCGCATAGAGCGCAGCCTCCATCGCCTCGGCCTCGCGCGGGGCGCAGCGATCCTCGTCCTGCATCACGCCCAGCCGGCGCAGCACGAAGCGCAGCCGGCGGATGCGGAACCCCAGATCATGGGCGCGGAACAGCGCGATCGCCGCCGGCGTCGCGCCGCCGCCGCGCGCGCCGATGCGGTCAAGCCCCCGGCCATGGGCGGCGCGCCACAGCGCGTCATGCGCCTGTTCGGCGGTCACCGCATCGGGGGCGAGCGACTGGGCGAGCCGGGCGAGTTCGTCGATGATCGCCGCCAGCTTGGCATGGCCATAAGCGGCATAGGCATGGCCGGCCTGCCGCGCCGCCGCCTCCTGCGCGCGGGCGCGCCAGGCCGCGATCCGCGCCGGCGTCGGGCTATCGAGGAAGAAGGTGCGCCCGAACAGCGTCTCGATCGCCTCTTCGACCTCGGATTCGAGCGATTCGATCACCCGCCGGGTGCGCTGGATGCGCTGCGAGCGGCGGTCGAGCGCCTGCAGATTGTCGCGGATCGGCTGTTCGCGCGGAATCTCGGCGAGCGCGCCCAAAA
>DBAW01000222.1 GCA_002291855.1 Sphingomonas sp. UBA1000 | reverse complement strand
CGGCCGGTGCGCCGGTCGACCAGCCGCATCTCCCGCGCCGCGTCGGGATCGTCGTCATGGCAGGAACCGGCACTGGGGCAGTCCGGCGAATGATCGTGCAGGATGAAACGGCCATCGGGCGAACAGGCACGCGGCTGATCGAACGCGCCGCGCGCAACCAGCGTGCGCCGGCCGCTCTGAAGATCGAGATACCAGAGGCCCGAGCGGCCGCCGTCATGCGCCAGAAAGGCGATGCCCGCGGTGCCGCAGATCGCATGGCCGCCAATATCGGTCCCGAGACGCAGCGCCGCCGAACGATCGGTGGCACCCCGCCGGACAACATACCAGCCCGTGGCGGCCCGACCGGCTCCAGACATATTTTCAGTCGAGTCCAGACGGTCGCGGGCGGCGATTCGGTTTTCGGCGATGTTCTCGGCCTGCGCACAGGCCGGGATGACAGCAAATGCCACGCAGAGCGCAGCGCGCTTCAGGTGAGACCGGCCAGCATCTCCGAACAGCGCCACGTCCGTTTCGCTCCACCGACTAAAGGTCCGCGTCGAACATCAGACTATGGACAAATACGGGGGCGTCCAACCGCTATTGGGTCTGAAATGGCTTGATCGGAAACGCTCAATACAGCGATAAGCAAAGCCAATGATTTGCCGGTCCAGTCCGGAACCATGCCCGAGGGAGAAGTGTTCGGAGAGCCCCCAAAGGCCTTGAGGGCGGCATCCGCAGCTGTTGTTCGGGGGACGATGCGGGCATTTGGCCGGCGCGCGGCACGAATCGGCGCTCAGCGTTCGCGGCCGGCCTCGTCGAGCCGCGTCGCGATGGGCGACAGCAGATACTGGATGATCCGGCGCCGACCGGTGCGGATCTCGGCCGTCACCGACAGGCCGGGGGTCAGCGGAATCCGGCGCGTGCCATCCATGACATAGGCGCGGTCGAGCGCGACGCGCCCCGGATAGATCAGGCCGCGTTTTTCATCCTCGACCGAATCGCGCGCGAGGCCAACCACCCGCCCCCCGACCGCGCCGAAATCGGTGAACGGAAACGCATCGACCTTGATCCGCACCGGCTGGCCGGTGCGCACAAACCCCATATCCTTGCTGGCGATGCGCGTTTCAACGATCAGCCGCGCGGTTTCGGGCACGATCACCATCAGCTGCTGCGCAGGTTCGACGACCCCGCCGACCGTATGGACGGCCAGCTGCTGCACGGTGCCGGCAACGGGCGCGCGCAGCTGCATCAGCCGGCGGCGGGCCGCCGTCTTCTCGATCTCGTTGCGGCGCAGCGTGGTGTTGTCCCGCGCGGTCGCCAGTTCCTTGCTGGTGCTGGCGGCAAGATCGGACCGCAGCTGCATCAGCTGGGCATCGATGCCGCCAATGGCCGCCTGGGCCTTGGCAGCGATGGCGCGCTGGACATCCATGTTGCGCACCCGCTCGATCCGCTGCTCCTCCAGCTCATGCACGCGCAGCCGCGAATAATAGCCGCGATCGGCCAGGCTGCGCCGGGCGTCGAGCTGGCGGTCGAGCAGCGGCAGCGTTTCCGCCAGCTTGCGCTCCTCGGCCTCGGCCGCTGCCCGTTCGGCGACATGTTCGCCGCGTGCGCGCAGCAGCACCGCCCGCCGCGCCTCGTAATCGGCAATCTGGGTGCGGACGAGGTCGCGCTGCAACCGGGCGACATCGCCGGGCGTTGCCGCCGGCAGGTCGACCCGCACCCCGCCGCCCGCCAGATAGCGGGCGATCGCGCGGTTGCGGGCGGCATCGATTTCCGCCGCCAGCAGGCCGGTCCGCGCCTGCGCATCCTCGGCCCCGGCATTGGTCGGATCAAGCTCGACCAGCAGCTGCCCGGCGCGCACCCGCTGCCCCTCCTGCACATGGATGGCACGCACGACGCCGAGTTCGGACGGCTGGACGAGCTTCACCCGGCTCGCCACGATCACCCGCCCCGGCGCGGTGACGACAATGTCCAGCCGCCCGAACCACGACCAGAGCAGTGCCAGCGCGACCCCGCCGATCAGCAGCCACAGCCCCAGCCGGCCGAGCGGCGACGCCGGCCGTTCGATGATCTCCAGCGCGCCGGGCAGGAATTCCTCGAACCCGCTGCGCGGATCGCTGCGGCGCGCGCGTTCCAGCTGCCAGGCGGAGCGGATCACCTCCCAGTGGCGGGCCAGCGTCGCGCTCATGCCGGCACCGCCGCGATCGGGCCGGTCTGGCGACGCCACAGATCGGCATAGCGGCCACCGGCACGCAGCAGCTCGTCATGGCTGCCGGTCTCGGTGATCCGCCCCGCCTCGATGGTGACGATGCGGTCGGCCCGCCGCACCGCCGACAGCCGGTGCGCGACGATGATCACCGTGCGGCCGGCGGCGATGGCCCCGAGATTGGCCTGCACAATCTCCTCGGATTCGGCATCGAGCGCAGAGGTTGCCTCATCAAGGATCAGGATGCGCGGATCGCCGAGCAGGGCGCGCGCGATGGCGAGGCGCTGGCGCTGCCCGCCCGACAGGTTGCGGCCGCGTTCCTCCAGCACCGTGTCATAGCCATAGGGCAGAGCGAGAATGAACTCGTGCGCGCCGGCCAGCTGCGCGGCGGCGATCACCTGCTCCATCGGCGCGAGCGGATCGGCAAGCGCGATATTGTCGCGCACGCTGCGGTTCAGCAGCTCGTTTTCCTGCAGCACGACCCCGATCTGGCGGCGCAGCCAGGCCGGATCGACCAGCACCAGATCGACCCCGTCGACCAGCACCCGCCCCTGGGTCGGCACGTGCAGGCGCTGGATGAGGCTGGTGAAGGTCGATTTGCCGGACCCTGACGGCCCGACCACGCCGATCACCTCGCCGGGCGCGACATCGATGTCGATGCCGGTCAGCACCTCCGGGCTGTCCGGCCCGTAGCGGAAGCGCACCCGTTCGAACCGGATCGCACCGCTGAGCGCGGGCAGCGCCGAACGATTTGGATCATGCTCCGGCTCGCCGCGCGCATTGAGCAGATCGCCCAGCCGTTCCAGCGACACGCGCACCTGCTGCACATCCTGCGACAGCTGGGCAAGGCGCAGGATCGGCGTCGACACCCGCCCGGCCAGCATGTTGAACGCGACCAGCCCGCCGACCGTCAGATCGCCGGCAATCACCGCGCGCGCGCCGAAATAGAGGATGGCGACCGTGGTCAGCTTCGACACCAGCTGGATCGCGCCCGATCCCCAGATGGCCAGCCGCGCGACCGCAAAACCGGTTTTCAGATAGGCGGCAAGCTTGCGCTCCCAGTCGCCGCGCATCCGCGGTTCGACCGCCATCGACTTGAGCGTGCGCACCGCACTGACGCTTTCGACAAGGAAAGACTGGCTGTCGGCCCCGCGATTGAACTTTTCATCCAGTCCCCGGCGAAGCGCCGGCACCACGGCGGCGGTGATCGCGGCATAAAGCGGCAGCGACAGCGCGACGACCAGGGTCAGCAGCGGTGAATACAGATACATGGTGGCGAAAAAGACGATGGTGAACAGCAGGTCGAGCAGCGTGCCGAGCGCCGGCCCGGTCAGAAACTCGCGGATCGTGTCCAGCTCGCGCACCCGGGCAACGGTGTCGCCCACCCGCCGCGTCTCGAAATAGGTGAGCGGCAGGTTGAGCATGTGGCGGTAAAGCGATGCCCCCAGCTCCGCATCGACCCGCGAACTGGTATGGGCGAGCAGCCATTGCCGCATCGAGCCGAGCAATGTTTCCCACAGGAACACGGCCGCCAGCCCGATGGCGAGCACGTCGAGCGTCGACAGCGTGCCATTGACCAGCACCTTGTCGATGATCAGCTGGAAGAACACCGGCGAGATCAGCCCGACCAGCTGGATCGCAAAGCTGGCCGCCAGCACCTGCCCCAGCGGCCGGCGGTATTTGACCAGAAACGGCAGGAACCATGTCAGGTCGAAATGTCGCCGCGCACCCGCCAGCGCCTCATGCGTGGCGAGCAGCACCGCCTCCCCGGTCCACAGCTCGGCCAGTTCGGCATCGCCGATGATGCGCGGTTCCGGCCCATTCCGGTCCTGGATCAGCACCGCGTGCGGCCCGCCCCCGCGCGCCTCGCCTTCCGCGTCCTCGCGCACCCCGGCGATCAGGAAGAACCCGCCATCGCGGCCGATCGCGATCGCCGGCATCGGCAACCGCGCGACCGCGCCGGGCGCGACGCGGACCCGGCGGGCACGGACGCCCAGCCGCTTGCCGGCGCGCAACATGTCGTCAGCGCCGAACGGTGCGCCGCCGCGCCCGCGCTCGTGCAGCAACTGCCCCGGATCGGCGCGCACGCCGATCAGCGCCAGCGCCTGCAGAAATGCAATCAGGCCGGCGTCGGGTGCTTCCCTGCCCCGCCCGGTCATGCCGTCCTGACCGCCCATCGCGTTCCCCCGCACGGTGATGTCGCGGGGCCGATATTCAGCGCGCCAGCGCCGGCATATCCGCCGACCCGCCCGTCGCTGCCATAGCCGCGGTCGCAATCTGGCATATCGCCGCCGGCATCCCCCGCGCGACGCCGCCCTCTCGCAGGATCAGCCCCGCTTCGTGGCAGGATTGCGCAGCCACGAAAGAAAAACAGTGACTGGCAGGCTCAACAGGATTTTGCGGCCTATTCATTCTGTCAGATCGCCCGCTCTTGTCGACTGGTCGGCGCGATGTGCGCACGGTGCCAATCTGGCGGCGATTTCCGGCACTGCCCAGCCGCTTCGGCGACAATCTGATCCGATCCGGATGCGAAACCGCCGCCTCGCTCAGGCCAGCCGCGCCACGCGGCCGGGCGGCGTTTCGCCCAGCACATGGACATGGTCGAACAGCGGCAGATGATCGTCGGCATTGTGCATGATCATCACCAGAATGCGCCCCGCGGTCCGGCGGCAGATTTCGCGCATCGCGAGGTCGCAGCTTGCCGTGTCCAGATTGGCGAGCGGTTCATCGAGCACGTAAAGATCGGCATCGAGGCTGAGCGCGAGGCCGAGAGCCACCTTCTGCTGCTGCCCGGCCGACAGCCGGTCGGGCGCGGCATCGAGAATCTCGGCGGTGTCCAGCCCGAACAGCGCGCGCAGATCGGGGTCGATCGGCAGGTCGCGCACCGGCATCGGCGGAAAACTGAGTGGCAAGGTGATCCCGCTCACCCGCGCCGGCAGGGTCAGCGCGCCGGTCGACGGGGCCAGATAGCCGCACAGGATGTTGGCAAGCGTGGTCTTGCCGACACCGTTGCGGCCGATGATCAGCGCCCGTTCGCCCGGCGCGACCGCCATCGCAAAGCCGCTCAGCACCGGCCGCGCATCATAGGAAAAGCCGATCCCGGCGGCGCGCACCTCGGCCCCCGTCGCATGGCGGCGCGGCGCGGGCGGCACCGCGAGGAACGCCGCCAGCCGGTCGATCGTCGCGCCATAGCCATGGATTTCGGCCAGCTTGCTGAAAATCTCGATCACCGTCGTCGCCGCGCGCCAGAACGCGTTCATGAACGCGATGAACGATCCCAGGGTCAGCTGGTCGCGGAACACCAGATAGGCGCCGACAAAGATCGAGCAGACGTCCGACACCACCATCGTCAGGTCGCTGCCCCGCTGCAGCAGCCAGACAAGGCGCGACTTGCGATAGGCCGAATCGAGCGCGGAGCCGAGGCTGCCGGCAAAACTGCCGAGCGTGCGCGGCACCAGCCCGAAACCGCGCACGACCTTGAACGCGCCGACCGCGCGGGTGAGGATATCGACCACCGCCGCCTCGCTGTCGCGTTCCACCTCGGTCAGGCGGCGGATGCGGCGGCTGACCAGCAGGCTGACGGCGGTCGACACCGGGATGATCACCATCAGGATCGCAAAGGCCTGCCACGACAGATACAGCAGCACCGCGATCAGCAGCACGAAGGTGGTGGCGCTGACCGCGATGGCGCGCACCGTCGCCAGCATCGGCACCAGCCCGTCGCGCACGTCGGAGCGGATGCGGGCGACGTAATAGCCGCTGCCCTCGCGCATCAGCGTCCCGTAATCGCGGCTGAAATAGGCGCTGAGCAGCCGGTCGCTCACCCGCGCGACGATGCGGTTGTCGACCCTGAGCTTCCACAGCGACACGCCATAGTTAAGAATGTTGATGCCGACGCCCAGCGCCAGATAGCCAAGGCCGAGCCAGACGAAATGCGCAAAGCTCTCGCGCACCGACACCGCGTCGAAAATCGCCTTCATCAGCAGCGGATGCAGCACGGCCTCGCTGCCCGTCACCAGCGCCGCGCACAGCATCACCAGCAGATAGGCCCCGCGCTGATCGCCGATCAGGCCGACAAAGTTGCGCATCGTCATGCGACCGCAAACCCGTCGAGCGTGTCGAGGCAGAAGGCATCGCCGATCAGGCGGCGGCGGCGGTAGAGCGTCCTGACGACGCCGGCCAGCCCGGTCGCATAGTCGCAGGAAATGCGGAACAGGTTTTCACCCGGCATCGCCAGCCCGTCCTCGGTCTTGAACAGATAGAGGTCGAGCAGCCCCTGCACCGGCCGCCGCGCCATCTCCAGATACCGGGCGTCCCCCGAATAGAGATGCGCGTCGGTCAGCACATCGACAAAGCCCGACAGGCCGTAGATCAGCCCCGGAAAGCCCGAATATTTGCGGTCGAGATCGGCAAGCAAAGGCCCGATCCGGTCGATCCGGCCATAACGGATCGCGACCTTGGCGATGCCGGCGCTGCCCTGTTCGATATATTGTTCGAGCGTCGTGCGGTTGTCCGGCGATTCCGGAAAGCTGACGATGCCGGCTTCGACCTCATGGCCGAATGCCAGATCGAAATCGAGCGCCGCCTCGCCCAGCGCGCGCCATTCGGGCGCATCCAGGATCTGCGACAGCCGGAGCAGGAACAGCGCGACCCCGCTCTGCCCATAGCCGAAGCCGATGCGGATGCCGCCGCCATCATGCCAGTGCACGCCGCCAGCGTCGCGCCGGGCAGTGTCGCGCAGCGCCCCGGCCAGTTCGACGGCCCGCGCCAGATAGGCCGCATCGCCAAGCTGCCGGTGGGCGGCGAGGTTCACCATCCCGATGCCCGCCATGCCGTAGTAAAGCGAATGGTGGCCATAAGCGAGCGGGCTGGCATTGGCGTGGTCGAGGAAGCGGCGCGCGCCGTCGGGATCGCCGCTGCCCAGCAGGGCAAGCGCCATGCCGGCGGTGCCGATCAGCAGGCCCGGCGGCAGATCGTCGGGATCGACGGCCATGATCTCATGCCGGAACCGCTCAAGCGCGGGGGCGGGCAGCGCCACGCCGACGCTGTGCAGCGTCGCCACGATCCCCGACGCGCCGAACCCGAAGCCGAGCGGGTTGCTGTGCAGCCCATAAGGATCAATCGGAAACAGCGTGTATTTGTCGTCAAACCGGCAATTGGCGGTGATGAACCCGGCCAGCCCCCGCTCGACCTCGCCCAGCGCCGGTTCGGACGCTGCGCCCCCGGCCCGGTCGGGCGCGACCCGTGGCAGCGGCGCCGCGATGCGTGCCGGCCCGTCGAGCAGGGCCAGCGCCTGCCGGCAGGTCAGGCGCTGGCCGATCAGCCCGCGCGCCACCTCCAGCACCGGGGTGTCGGCCCAGCCGATATCAGCAACCAGCACCGGCAACACCGTGTCGAACACGTCCTCGCGCAGATGCGCCATCGCCGCGATCGGGAACATCGAATACATCATGATCACGCCGACCGCGTAGATATCGTCGGCAAAGCTGTTTTCGCGCGCGCGCCCCGCGGCGGCCGAACGGAAACCCGGCGTATGAATGTCCTGCGGCGTATCCAGCCCCGGCCGGAACGCGCCTTCGAAATCGATCAGGCGCACCGTGCCGCTGTTCTTGTCGACCAGAATGTTGGTGGGCGACAGATCACCGATCACCACCCCCCGGCCATGGATGCGGTCGACCGCCATCAACAGGCTTTTGACGATGCCGATATAGATGCGGTAGAAATCGGCGCTCTGCGCGACGGTCGGATTGACGCGCAGCAGCGGCGTGTTCAGCAGCATCACGTTGCGGATGTCGTCGCCGTCCAGCTTCTGCTCGACCAGATAGAGATTTTCCCAGTCGCGGAAGGTGGCATGGACCTCGGGCACAATGCCCAGCCCGGCGAGCGTGCGCAGGATTTCCGCCTCATGCGCCAGCCGGTCGGTCGCGTCCTGGCCGCAGGCGCTGAGTTCGACGCCAGGCCGCGCCTCCTTGACGATCACATCGCGCCCGGCCTGCGTGTCATGGGCCACATAAACGCCGCCGGTGTTGGAAAATGACAGGGCACTGCGCACGACATAGCGGCCATGATCGAGCGTCACCGCATCGCCAGCGTCGTCGGCCTGCGGATCGGCGGGATCGGGCGGATAAAGGTCGGGCACCCAGTGGGGCAGCTCGAAATAGGGCCGGCGCTGATCCAGCACCTCCTCCCCGTCCGGAGAGGTCAGCACCTCAAGCCGGCGGCCAAGGCAGTCGAGCCGCCGGGTCGCGCGCATTCCGCCATAGCGGTAATAGAGGCAGCGGCTGTCCCGGTAGCGCCGGTCGGAGAGGATATAGGACCCCTGACAGTCCTTGAGCGCGACATAGGCGCTGTCGATGAACTCCTGAAACTCGTCGAGGCTTTTGGGGTAGACGGTGATGAACTTGCCCGATCCGCCGCGCGTCCAGCGCTTCGACGTCATCAGCCGCAGGGTTTCGACATCGTTGGCGAATTTGAACTGGATCCGCCGCGCGATGGCGAGCGTGGCGATCCGGGTCAGGATGTCGCGGGCCGACATGTTGGTCGCCGAGACATGGATCTTCCAGCCCTGAGCCAGCAGCTCCGGCTCACCGTCCTGCGGCACCGGCATGACATGGGTCCACACATCGGCGCGGCGCACCTGCCAGGCAGCGCCCAGCGGCTCCAGCATCGGCCGGACCAGATCGAGCAGCTCGTCGCTCGGCGTGTAATGCGTGTAGTTGAGCTCGTAGAACCGGTCGTCGGACCCGAGATAATAGGTCTTGTCGACATGGCGCATGTCGCGCAGCGAGCTAATCGTGGCCAGCATGGATCACCCGGACAAAAACGCGCAGCAGCACAGCCGGGCGCGGTCTGCGCGTCGCCGCGGCCGGCACTGTCGAAGACGGAGGCGGCAAGTCGGCAGTGGCGCCGTCCCCGGACGACGCCACTGCCGGGCGGAGACCGGTCGACCTGCCCGGCGCACCGGGACGGTCGCGCGGCCATCCCGCCTGATTAGCGCTGGGCGCTCTTCTTGCAGCAGTCGGAGGTCGAGCTGCCGGTGCTCAGCGCCGAGCTGGGCGAGTGGGTCTGATCGGGGGCCATGCGCTGCAGCTTCAGGATACGGTTCATGTTGTTTCACCCTTTTTTGAATACGACTTCAACATTTGCATGTTGATGAGTCGCCAGAGCCAGACCATCCGGCTCCGGGTGGCAATCAACTGACATGGTGACTGACCGTCAATATTAGAAGGTTGCCGTTTCGGACTGAATATTGTCCGCAACGGACCGACATAACACGTATCGCAGAGCAAATACGGGAACGGCACATATGGATGAATAATCCTTATTGCACCGATCCGGCATCCCCTCGGGCGACAGGCGGCCAGCAGATCAGGGCTGGGACGGGCGCGGCAGTTGCAGGGTGAACAGCGCCGACGGTCCCGGCCGCACCGTCAGCGTGCCGCCATGCGCCTGCGCGATCTGGCGGGCAAGGCTGAGGCCCACCCCGGTCCCGTCCGCCTTGCTGGTCTGGAAGGGCCGGAAGATGCGCCCCGCCTGTTCGGGGGCGACCCCGGGGCCATTGTCCTCGACGGTAATCGCAAGGCTGGCGGGATCGCGGCGCAGCATCAGCTGCACCTGCGCGTCGCGGCCGCGCGCGGCCGTCGCCGCCTCAGCCGCATTCTGCAACAGCGCCCACAGCGCCTGGCCGATCTGGTCGCGATCGAGCGGCCAGACGCCCTCCCCGGCCGCCGTCACCGCCAGCGCCACCTCGGGCCAGCGGCTGGCGAACAGGCGCGCCATGTCCCCGGCCAGTTCGGCGACC
>DBAW01000189.1 GCA_002291855.1 Sphingomonas sp. UBA1000 | reverse complement strand
CCACATTGGCGGCGATGACCTCATCGGTCATCAGCTTGCGCGCCTCGTCCTTGAAGCTCGGATCGCCGATCTTGCCGGTGCCGCCGCCCATCAGGACGATCGGCTTGTGCCCGGTCTGCTGCAGGCGGCGCAGCAGCATGATCTGGACCAGACTGCCGACATGCAGCGACGGCGCGGTCGGATCGAACCCGATATAGCCGGGCACGACCCCCCTGGCCGCAAGCGCATCGAGGCCGGTGGCATCGGTCAGCTGGTGGATATAGCCGCGCGCGGCGAGCAGGCGGAGCAGATCGGACGCATATTCGGTCATGGTCCCCGCCGCATAGCGAAGCCGGGCGCGGGTGTCATCGGGGACGCGCAGCGCGGATGTGGATCGACGAGGGGCGCGGCGATGGAGGCGGGGCGCAATCGTGCAGACAGCCGACGCCAAACCCATTGCGCGATGCGGTCTGGTGCACCACAAACCCGCATGCTTCGTTCAGATCGCGCGTTCCGCCGCCCCGCTGCCGCACTGCTCCACACTGTCGGGCTTGCCCTTCTCTTCTCCTCCCCGGCCGGCGCGCTCCATGCCCAGACCGCTCTGCCCGCCCCTTCGCCGGTGCAGGCCCGGCTGGCCTCCGCCGTCGATCCGGCGCTTTATGCGGGGCTCAAATACCGGATGGTCGGACCGTTCCGCGGCGGGCGCGCGACGGCCGTCACCGGCATTGCCGAACAGCCGCATGTGTTCTTCATGGGCACGACCGGCGGCGGGGTGTGGAAGACCGACGATGCCGGCGGCCACTGGACCAATGTGACCGACGGGTTTCTCGACATCGGCAATATCGGCGCCATCGACGTGGCCGACAGCGATCCGCGCATCATCTATGTCGGCACCGGCTCGGCCTCCATCCGCGGCAACAGCTCGGTCGGGCGCGGCGTCTGGAAATCAACCGATGGCGGGACGACTTGGCGCCATATGGGGCTGCCGGAATCAGGCGCGATCGGCAAGCTGCTGGTCCACCCCACCAATCCCGACATCGTCTATGTCGCAGCCCTTGGCCACCCGTTCGGCCGCAACCGGGACCGCGGCGTCTACCGGACGCGCGATGGCGGGGCGACGTGGGAGCAGGTGCTGTTCCTGAACGACGGCACGGGGGCGGTGACGCTGTCGATCAGCCCCGACAATCCCGATGAAATCTATGCCGGCATGTCGCGCATCGAGCGCAAGCCATGGACGATGATCTCCGGCGGTCCCGATGGCGGGGTGTATCGGAGCAGCGACGGCGGCACGACCTGGCAGAAGCTTGGCGGCGGGCTGCCGACGGGCCTGGTCGGCAAGGTCGGGGTGACGGTTTCGCCCGCCAATCCGAAGCGCGTCTGGGCGCTGGTGGAGGCGGAGCCGGGCGGCGGCCTGTATCGTTCCGACGATCGCGGCGCGACCTGGAAGCTGGTGAATGGCGACGCGCTGGTGCGCGGGCGTCCCTGGTATTACAGCCATGTCCGCGCCCATCCGACGAACCCCGATATCGTCTATGTGATGAACGTCCCGCTGCTGCGGTCCACTGATGGCGGTGCCACGTTCAAAAAGGTGCCGGTGCCGCATGGCGACGTCCATGACATCTGGATCAACCCGCGCGATCCGCGCATTTTCGGCGTGTCCGACGATGGCGGCACGGTGGTGACGCTGAACGACGGGCGCACCTTCTCGTCGATGTACAACCAGCCGACTGCCGAGCTGTATGACGTGGTGGTCGACAACCAGACACCCTATCGCCTGTACGGATCGCAGCAGGACAGCTCGAGCATCAGCGTGTTGCAGCGGCGGCTTCACAACTCGCTGCGCCCGCAGCAGGAATGGGGCTATGCCGCGGGCTGCGAAACCGGGCCGATCGCCCTGCACCCCGATCATCCCGAGATCCTGTTCGGCGGCTGCTATGGCGGCGAGATCAACCGGATGGATGTGCGCGACGACACGCGGGTCAGCGTCACCGTCTATCCCGAGGCGATGGGCCTTGCGCCGCGCGACAAGGTCAACCGCTGGCAGTGGCTGGCCCCGATCGTCGTCAGCCCGCATGATCCGGCCACCGTCTATCACGCCAGCCAATATCTCTACCGCAGCCGCGACCGCGGCCAGAGCTGGACGCGCATCTCGCCCGATCTGACGACCAACGATGCGCGTTATCAGGCCTGGCCGGGCGAGCCGATCACCGCCGACAATCCCTATGGCGCGGAAACCTTCACGACCATCACGGCGGTCACGCCGTCGCCGCAGGATGCGCGCCTGATCTGGGTGGGCAGCGACGATGGCCGCGTGCACATCACCCGCGACGACGGCAAAAGCTGGACCGACATCACGCCGCCCGATCTGCCACCGCTGACCACCGTGGCCCGGATCGAGGCATCGCCGCATGCGCCGGGGCGGGCGTTCGTCGCCGCGCACCGCTACCGGCTGGACGACTTCACCCCCCATATCTACCGCACCGACGATTATGGCCGCAGCTGGACGCGGTTGGCCGATGGCCGCAACGGCATTCCCGGCAACCATCCGGTGCGGGTGGTGCGCGAGGACAATGAACGGCGCGGGCTGCTTTATGCGGGGACCGAGTTCGGGCTGTTCGTGTCGTTTGACGATGGCGCGCGCTGGCAATCGCTCCAGCTCAACCTGCCGGCCACGCCGGTGATGGACCTGAAGGTTCATCGCGGCGACCTGGCGGTCGCGACGCAGGGCCGGTCGTTCTGGATCCTCGACGATCTCGGCCCGCTGCGCGAACTGGCCGCCGATGCCGCGCCCCGGCCGGTGCGGCTGTTCGCGCCCCGCCCGGCGGCGCGCGGCACGGTCGGCCTGCCGCTGCGCGAGGTCGACCTGACGCTTCCCGACAATCTGCCCCATGGCGCGCTCATCCATTATGCGTTGGCCGCCGAGGCGAAGGAGGCGACGCTCGACATTCTCGACGCCGGCGGTGCCGTCCTGCGCCGCTTCACGACCGGAGGCGCGGAGGCCGACCGGCTGGTCGCGACGCAGGGCTTCCACCGGCTTGTCTGGGATCTGCGCACCGCCGCACCGAAGGGCGCGAAGCCGGCCGGGCCGGACGAGCGGGGGCCGGAGGGCGTGAAGGTGCCGCCGGGGCGCTACACGGTCCGGCTGACCGTCGGGCCGGTGGTCGAAACGGCGGCGCTGACCGTCACCGGCAATCCGCGCGCGCCCGGCATCACCCAGGCCGATTATGCCGCGCAATACCGGCTGAGCCTGGCGGTGCGCGACACCATCACCGAGATCAACCGCGCGCTGGCCGATGTGCGCGCCCTGCGCAAGGATCTGGCATCGTCTGCCACAGCGGGCGGCAATGCCGCCGGCGCACTTGAGGCCGCGCTCAAGGCGGTGGAGGCGCTGATCGCGCCCTTCCCGGTCGGCGGCGCGCGCGAGGGGCCGGCGGGGCTGAGCGCGCATTATGATGCGCTTTACGCGACGCTGGTCAGCGATGGCGGCTATGGCTCAGGCAGCGCCGAGGGGCGGCCGACCGCCAGCCGGTTCCAGCGCAAGGCCGATCTGGATCGGCAGTGGCAGGCGGTGCGGGCGCGGCTTCAGGCGGTGATCGACACCGAACTGGGGGCGTATAATGCCGAAGCGCGCGAACGCGGTCTGCCGGCGCTGCGCCTGCCGTCGGCCTAGAGCGGTTTCCGATCCGATTGCAGCGGATCGGCCGCTCCAGGCCTTTGATTTACCGGATTTTCCGGGTCGCCGGGTGATTCAGCCCGGCTTGAAAATGCGCTGGCACCGGATGACAGTTCCGGTGCTAGGCTGGGGACGCGTTGCCATCCCTGCAAATACGGGTCATGAATAACCCGTGCCTGTCGTTTGAACTTTGACAGTCGGGAACCGTGTTTCGAAGCTGTCGAGGGGGATTGCCGGTCCCGCGTGCAGACGCGGTCGGTGTCCGTTCTGAACGGAACCGGCGCGTTTGTGCCGGCCCGGGCAAGAGGCTGTCGGGGAAACAGCCTTTCTTCCGGACCGGTCGGGGGGTGGTCATTGAGGGAAGGCAGGATTTTGCCGGCTGGCGTCAAAGCCCGCTGCGGGGCGTGCAGGCCCGGGGCGGCGCTGCGCGCGGTCCGGTGCCTGCCGCCACGACTGGGGATTGTGGTCGCAGCGGCGTTGCTGACCAGCGGCTGCACCTTCGTGCGCATCGAGGATGCAGCCGGGGTGCGGCATCAGGCATATCTGGGGCCATATCAGGGGCAGGCGGCCGGATCCGGGGCCGACGGGCAGGGGCTGACCGTGTCGCGTACCGAAATCCTTGGCCTTGGTGCGGTCGGCGGCGGGCTGGTGCTCGGCTGGGCGCGCGAACATGCGGTCAGGGGGCGGGGCGGCGATGATTGCCGGGTCGTCATCTTCAGACTGCCGGACGATCCGGGCGAGGCGCAGCGCTGGCGCGAACTGATCGCCGGGCGGCCCGACATCTGTGTCGTAAGGGACGAAAAAGCCGAAGGGGGGAACGGGGATGCAACGCTATAAACTGCCGATTGCGATGCTGATGCTGCTGAGCGGCTGTGCCGCGATGGAGCAGGCACCGCTTGTCTATTCATCGGCCAAGCAATTCGGGCTGGGGGTCAAATCGGGCGCGCCCGATGCGCCGGGGCTGGATGTCACCATCGGCTTTCGCGCGCTCGACGCCGCCTATGTGCCGGTCGCGGTCGCCAAGCAGTGCCCGGCGGGCCAGCAATGCACGGGCGTCAGCTACAATGTGCTGCCGATCAACGGCACCAGCCAGATCAGCGGGCTGCGTCAGGTCGATGATCAGCGCATCGCCGCTGAAACCCGCACCGTCGAGGACGGGGTGCGCGCGATCGAGGAGCGGGCGCGGCAGAAGGTGGCGCTTGTCGCCAGCGTCGCGGAGACCGACCGGCTGGCAACCGATCAGGCGCGGCTGGCGTCCCTTGTCGCTGCAGCTGCCGCCGCGCCGCTGTCTGCCGCCGACGAGGCCGAGCGCGTGCAGTTGCAGGCGCGGGTCGACCGGGTGGCAAAGCTCGATGCCCCGGCGCTGAAGGCCGAGATTGCGCGGCTGGAAAGCGAAAATGCCGCGACCGCCCGTCAGGTCGAGGAAGCGCGCGGGCGGCTGCGCACATTGCTGGCCCAGCGCAGCGAGCAGACCGGCGACGCTAAGACCGATGCCCTGTCGGTCTATGGCACGTTCAACGGCGATTCGAGCGGCACGGCCGAGGGGGCGTCGCTGCGGCTGGGTAACACCTTCTCGACCGGTGTCGCCGCGCAGAACATGACCCAGGGGCTGCGCGAAAGCGCGCCGACGCGCGCCGTCCATGAATGTCTGGCGGCGACCAGTCTAATCCTCGACCGCGCCGACATCCCGGATGCCGCCAAGGCCGATCTGGTCAAGGGTGTGATCGCCGCTTGCGGCCAGCCGCGCCCCGCGCCCTGAGGCGGAGGGGCTGACGCGGAGCAGTTGAGGAGGGGTGGCTCAGGCGGCGGTCAGCCCTCTCGCCACTGCCTCGGCGACCTTGATGCCATCGATCGCCGCCGACAGGATGCCGCCGGCATAGCCGGCCCCTTCACCCGCCGGATAAAGCCCGGCGACGTTGAGGCTCTGGAAATCCGCGCCGCGGGTGATGCGCACCGGCGAGGAGGTGCGCGTTTCCACCCCGGTCATGATCGCATCGGGATGGTCGTAGCGCGCGATCCGGCGGCCGAACACCGGCAAAGCCTCGCGGAATGCCTCGATCACATAATCGGGCAGGCAGGCCGACAGGTCGGTCGGGGTGACGCCGGGCTTGTAGCTGGGGACGACCTGCCCGATCGCCGTCGAGGCGCGCCCGGCGAGCAGGTCTTCCACCCGCTGCACCGGCGCATGGTAATTGCGCCCGCCCGCGGCAAAGGCCGCATCCTCCAGCTGGCGTTGCAGCGCGATCCCGGCGAGCGGCCCGCCGGGGAAATCCCGTTCCGGCTCGATCGGCACGACCATGCCCGAATTGGCGTTGAACTCGGCCCGGCTATACTGGCTCATGCCGTTGGTGACGACGCGGCCATCCTCGCTGGTCGCCGCGACCACGCGCCCGCCCGGACACATGCAGAAGGAATAGACGCTGCGGCCGTTGCGGGCATGGTGGACAAGCGCATAGGCCGCCGCCCCCAGATCGGGGTGCTTGGCGCAGCGGCCATAGCGCGCCTCGTCGATCCAGCCCTGCGGATGTTCGATGCGCACGCCGATCGCAAACGGCTTGGCCTCCAGATGGACGCCTGCGGCATGGAGCATCTCGAAGGTCGGCCGCGCGCTGTGGCCGACGGCAAGCACGACATGATCGGCAATCAGCGTGTCGCCGCTGTCGAGCACCAGCCCGCGCAGCCGCATCGTGCCGTCGCCTGCGCGGTCGAGGATCAGATCGTCGACCCGCGTCTGCCAGCGATATTCGCCGCCCAGCCTTTCGATCTCCGCCCGCATCGCCTCGACCATCGAGACGAGGCGGAAGGTGCCGATATGCGGATGCGCCTGCCACATAATGTCGTCCGGCGCGCCCGCGCGGACAAACTCTTCCAGCACCTTGCGGCCGAGAAAGCGGGGGTCTTTGACCCGGCAATAGAGCTTGCCGTCCGAAAACGTCCCCGCGCCGCCTTCGCCGAACTGGACGTTGCTGTCGGTGTCGAGCACGCCGCGCCGCCACAGGCCCCATGTGTCCTTGGTGCGTTCGCGCACGATCTTGCCGCGATCGACGATGATCGGGCGGAACCCCATCTGCGCCAGGATCAGCCCGGCAAACAGCCCGCACGGCCCCGCGCCGATCACCACCGGCCGCTGGCCCGCCCAGCCCGGCGGCACCGTGACCGGCGGGCGATAGGCCATGTCGGGCGTCGGCCGCACATCCTTGTCGTCGCGGTGGGCGGCGAGCACCGCCTCGGCATCGTCGACGGTGACATCGACCGTGTAGACCAGCTTGATCGCCGCGCGCTTGCGGGCGTCATTGCCGCGCTTGAACAGGGTGAAGCCGCGCAGGCGCGCCCGGTCGATGCCAAGGCGGGCGCAGATCGCCTCGGGCAGCGCCTCGGGCGGATGGTCGAGCGGAAGGGCAAGGCCGGACAGGCGGATCATCGCCCGCGCTTTACGGCCAAGGGGCGCAAACGCCAATCCCGGCCGGTCCCTGAGTTCTACTGGCCCTGAGCTTTATCGCCCTGAGCTTTATGCGCAGCCGAACCCGGCCTCGACGGTGCCGGGGCGGCGGGATAGGGACAGGCGATGATCGCCGCCGCGCTTGCCTGCCATCCCGATACCTCTGCCGCCGCCGTCAGCGCGGTCGCGGTGACGCTCGATATCCTGCCGGACGGTGATTGGCGGCTCGGCTGGCGGCTATCGTCGGCCGGACAGCTTGTGATCCCCCATCCGGCACCGCCGCTGCGCACCGACGGGCTGTGGCGGATGACCTGCATGGAGCTGTTCGTGCGCCCCGCCGGACAGCCGGGCTATCTGGAGTTCAACCTGTCGCCATCGGGGGCATGGGCGGCCTATCGCTTCGATGCGCCGCGCGCGGGGATGCGCGATTTCGACTGTCCGCCGCCGCGCATCGCCGTGCGGTCGGGCGGCGATGATTTCCTGCTCGATGCCCAGCTTGCACCGCCGCCGGGCGATGGTGCGGCCCTCGACATCGCACTTTCGGCGGTGATCGTCGAGCAGGGCGGCACCACCAGTTACTGGGCGCTCGCCCATCCGCCCGGCCGGCCCGATTTCCATCATCCCTGTTGCTTTGCGCGCCGACTGCCGCCAGCCATGCCGGCATGATCCGTTTTGGCCTTGATCGGCTGATCGCCGACCCCGAACTGCGCCGTCCGCTTGCCGGCCGCCGCGTCGCCCTGCTCGCCCATCCTGCCTCGGTCACCGCCGATCTCGTCCATGCGCTCGATGCGCTGGCGGCGCTGCCCGATCTGAAGCTGACCGCCGCATTCGGCCCGCAGCACGGGCTGCGCGGCGACAAGCAGGACAATATGATCGAATCGCCGGATTTCACCGATCCGGTCCATGGCATTCCGGTGTTCAGCCTTTATGGCGAGGTCAGGCGGCCGACCCCGGCGATGCTCGACAGTTTCGACGTGATGCTGATCGACTTGCAGGATCTGGGCTGCCGCATCTACACCTTCATCACCACCTTGCTCTATGTGCTCGAAGCCGCTGCCGCGACCGGCAAATCGGTCTGGGTGCTCGACCGGCCCAATCCCGCCGGCCGGCCTGTCGAGGGCCTGACGCTGCTGCCCGGCTGGGAAAGCTTTGTCGGCGCGGGGCCGATGCCGATGCGCCATGGCCTGACCCTTGGCGAACTGGGCCTGTGGTTCATCGATCATTTCGGGCTCGACGTTGATTACCGGATGATCGCGATGGAGGGCTGGCAGCCCGATGCCGCCCCCGATTTCGGCTGGCCGGGGCGCGAGCGCATCTGGGTCAATCCCAGCCCCAACGCGCCCAATATCGGCATGGCCCGCGCCTATGCCGGCACGGTGATGCTGGAAGGCACGACGCTGTCGGAAGGGCGGGGGACGACCCGTCCGCTCGAACTGTTCGGCGCGCCCGATCTCGATGCGCGCGCGCTGCTTGCCGAGATGACGGCGATTGCGCCCGACTGGCTTCACGGCTGCCGCATCCGCGATTGCTGGTTCGAACCGACCTTCCACAAACATGCCGGGCAGCTGTGCGCGGGGCTGCACATCCATGCCGAGGGGCCGGGCTATGGCCATCAGGCGTTCCGGCCCTGGCGGGTGCAGGCGCTCGCCTTCAAGGCGATCCGCCGGCTCCGCCCCGATTATCCGCTGTGGCGCGACTTTCCCTATGAATATGCGTTCGGCCGCCTGCCGATCGACGTCATCAATGGCGGGCCGGGCCTGCGCGAGTGGGTGGACGATCCGGCCGCCGGCCCGGGCGATCTCGACCGGCTGGCGCAGGCGGACGAACGCGCATGGACGGATCTGCGCCGGCCCTATCTGAAATATTGACGGCGGCTGCCCCCCGACCTCCGTGTCAACCCCCGATTGACTCAATCGCGAATCACGGCAAACCCTGTGCATTCGCGTGATTTTGCGAGTCTGTTCCGGCTCGTTAACCATTTTTTCACACGAACGGGGCAGCGTCACTGCGCCGGGGGCAGTGCGAAGCGTCCGGGGGAGGTCGCTGTGGAGTCGAATCTGCGTTATTATGCCCGCCGTGCCGCCATGGAAGCGGCCGCCGCCGCCAAGGCCGTGACGCCGGAAGCGCAGATGCGGCGTCAGGCGCTTGCCGAACGCTATGCCGCCAAGCTGCGCGAGCTGTCGCTGCAGGCCTGAACCGCGTTTTGGCGCGGCTGTCCGCGCCGTCCGTTTTCCCGCTTTTTCGCGTTTGGCCTTTTTCGCGTTTGCTGGACCGGCCTTTGGCTTGGCCGGGTCCGCCCATCCCGCTATCGCCCCGCCATGACCCGGATTCGCGCCGACCAGCTGCTTGTCGAACGCGGGCTGGCCGAGAGCCGCGCCCGCGCCCAGGCGCTCATCCTTGCCGGGCTGGTGTTTGCCGGCGACCGCCGGATCGACAAGGCCGGCCAGACGCTTGCCGCCGATGCCGAGCTGACGGTCAAAGGCCGCGATCATCCCTGGGTGTCGCGCGGCGGGATCAAGCTGGCGCACGGGCTGGACCATTTCGGCTGGGACGTCACCGGCGCGGTCGCCATCGATGTCGGCGCGTCGACCGGCGGCTTTACCGATGTGCTGCTGAGCCGGGGGGCGGCGCGCGTCTATGCAGTCGACAGCGGCACCAACCAGCTGGCGTGGAAGCTGCGCCAGGACCCGCGCGTGATCGTGCATGAACAGACGAGCGCACGCATCCTCGAGCCGAGCCATGTTCCCGAGCCGGTCGACCTGATCGTCTGCGATGCGAGCTTTATCGGCCTTGCCAAGGTGCTCGAACGGCCGCTTTCCTTCGCAGCACCCGGCGCGCGGCTGCTCGCGCTCATCAAGCCGCAGTTCGAGGCCGGGCGGGGCGAGGTCGGCAAGGGCGGGGTGGTGCGCGATCCCGCCATCCATGCCCGGGTCTGCGCCGATGTCGCGGCCTGGCTGGACGGGGCGGGCTGGCAGGTCGCGGGCGTGACGCAAAGCCCGATCACCGGGCCAGAGGGCAATGTCGAGTTCCTGATCGCCGCCGCGCGACGGTCCGGGGCGCCGCTGGCCCCAAGCTGACTTATCAACCTGATACACGCTTGCAATCAGGCGTGGCCGACCCTAGCGAGCGTTAACCCATGTCCAGAATCGCACGCCCCGCCTCGCTGCCTGCGACCCTGAAGCTGCTTGCGCCGCTGGCGCTTGCCGGCCTTGCTGCCTGTTCGGGCGGCGATGCAGCGCGCCGGCCGACCGAGCCGCTGGTCCGCGCCGATCCTGTGCGCGCCGAACGCTTTGTCGACCGGCTGGATGCGGTCGGCACCGCGCGCGCCAATGAACAGGTGACTTTGGCCGCGCCGGTGACCGAGCGGATCATCCGCCTCAACTTTGCCGATGGCGGCTATGTGCGCAGTGGCGACATTGTCGCCGTGCTGGCGCGCGGGCAGCAGGAAGCGCAGCTGGCCGATGCCGAAGCGCGCGCGCGCGAAGCGGGCAAGCAGCTGGAACGGCTGGACGAGCTGCGCCGCCGCGGCTTTGCCACCAATGCCGCGTTCGACGCCCAGGTCGCTGCCGCCGAATCCGCGCGCGCCCAGGCCGCGCAGGCGCGGGCGACGATCAGCGACCGCATCATCCGCGCGCCATTTTCGGGCTATGTGTCGCTGCGCAACATCTCGACCGGCGCGATCGTGCAGGCCGGTTCCGAAATCGCCACGATCAGCGACCTGTCGCGGATCAAGCTCGACTTCACCGTGCCCGAGACGATGCTGTCCGCCGTGCGCGAGGGGCAGGGCGTCGAGGCGCGCGCCGCCGCCTTCCCCGACCGGGTGTTCACCGGCCGGATCGAAAGCATCGACCCGGTGATCAACCCGCAGACCCGCGCCGCGACCGTGCGCGCGATCCTGCCCAATGACGACCGCAAGCTGCTGCCCGGCATGTTGCTGACTGTCGGCATCGTCTCGGCGGCGCGCGAATCGCTCGCCGTGCCCGAACTGGCGGTGGTGGGCGAGGGCGAGCGCAGCTTCGTCTTCGTCGTCGATGGCGGCGTCGCCCGGCGCGTCGCGGTGCGCACCGGCATCCGCGACGGGCTGAAGATCGAGATTCTGGAAGGGCTGAAGCCCGGCCAGCGGGTGGTGACCGAAGGCGTGGTCAAGCTGACCGACGGGCAGAAGGTCCGGCTTGCCGACGGGCCACGCGGCGGAACCGGCGGCTGACGGCGATGCAGCTTTCCGACCTGTCCGTCCGGCGCCCGGTTTTTGCGGCAGTTGTCGCGATCCTGCTGACGGTGGTCGGCGCGCTGGCGTTTCTCGGCCTGCCGGTGCGCGAATATCCCGACACCGATCCGCCCATCGTTTCCATCGAGACCGTTTACACCGGCGCTGCGGCCAGCGTCATCGAATCGCGCATCACCCAGCCGCTCGAAGAGGCGCTGGCGGGGATCGAGGGCATCCGCTCCATCGTCTCGCGCTCGCGCGACGGGCGGTCGGACATCACCATCGAGTTCAATCCGGGCCGCGACATCGACGCCGCCGCCAATGACGTGCGCGACCGGATCGGCGGGGTGGGCGACGATCTGCCCGAGGATGCGCTGGCGCCCGAGATTCGCAAGGTCGATTCCGACGCCTTCCCGATCCTGTTCATCGTGTTTTCCAAGCCCGACTGGGACCGGTTGCAGCTGAGCGACTGGATCGACCGCAATGTCGTCGACCGCTTTTCGACGCTCGACGGCGTGGCGCAGGTGTTTGTGGGCGGCGAGGCGCGGCCGTCGATGCGCATCTGGATCGATCCGGAGCGGCTGGCGGCGTTCCAGCTGACCCCCGGCGATATCGAGGCGGCGCTGCGCACCCAGAATGTCGAGCTGCCGGCCGGGCGGCTGGAATCGCAGGACCGCAACGTGTCGCTGCGCGTCAACCGCGCCTTCGCGACGCCCGATCAGTTCCGCCAGCTCGTCGTCGGGCGCGGCGACAATGGCTATCTGGTCCGGCTGGGCGATGTCGCGCGGGTCGAGCTGGGGCCGGAAAATCCCTATCAGCAGTTCCGCCTGAACGGCCAGCCGGCGGTGGGGCTGGGCATTGTCCGCCAGTCGGGCGCGAATACGCTTGCCGTTGCCGAAGCCGCCAAGCGCACCGCCGCCGCGCTGACCCTGCCCGAGGGGATGAAGACCAGCATCGGATCGGATGAAAGCCAGTTCATCAGCCGGGCAATCGACAAGGTCTATCAGACGCTGATCGAGGCGGCGATTTTGGTCGTCCTCGTCATCTTCCTGTTCCTCGGGTCGTGGCGGGCGACCATCGTGCCGGCGGTCACCGTGCCGATCTGCCTGCTCGCCAGCTTCGCCGTGCTGTGGCTGCTCGGCTATTCGATCAACCTGCTGACCTTGCTGGCGATGGTGCTGGCGATCGGGCTGGTCGTCGATGACGCCATCGTCGTGCTCGAAAATGTCTATCACCGTATCGAACAGGGCGAGACGCCGCTGGTGGCGGCGTTTCGCGGCACCCGCCAGGTCGGCTTTGCGGTGATTTCGACGACGCTGGTCGTCTGCGCGGTGTTCGTGCCGATCATGTTCCTCGCCGGCCAGACCGGGCTGCTGTTCCGCGAACTGGCGGCGGCGATGATCGCGGCCATCGCCTTTTCGGGCTTCCTTGCGCTCAGCCTTGCGCCGATGCTGTGTTCCAAGCTGCTGCGCGCGGAAAAGCGCAACCGGCTGACAAGCCGCATCGACGAGGCGTTTCAGGCGCTCGAGCGCGGCTATGGCCGGCTGCTCGCCCGGTCGATCGCCCGCCCGGCGATCGCGCTGGTCATGACCGCCGCGCTGCTTGGCGGCGCGGTGTTCCTGTTCGGGCAGATGCGG
>DBAW01000196.1 GCA_002291855.1 Sphingomonas sp. UBA1000 | reverse complement strand
GCCGCCGCCCGCCCGCGCGCGCTGTCGGTCACCGATCTTGATCGGCTGAAGGCTGATCCCTTCGCCTTTTACGCGCAGGCGATGCTGCGGCTGCGGCGGATCGAGCCGGTCGATGCCGAACCCAGCCCCGCCTGGCGCGGCACGATGGTGCATGATGTGCTGGAAAAATGGTCGTTGGAGGATGGCGGCGATCCGGCGCGGCTGCACGCCCGGGCGCAGGCGATGCTCGCGTCGCTGGGCGCGCACCCGCTGCTGCGCGCGCTGTGGCAGCCCCGGCTGATGGCGGCCATCGACTGGATCGCTGCCACCATGGCCGCGCAGATGGCCGAGGGGCGACGGGTGATCGCGGTCGAGGCGCGCGGCGAGATCGAGACGGCGGGGATCACCCTGTCGGGACGGGCCGACCGGATCGACCGGCTGCCCGATGGCGGCCTGGCGATCATCGATTACAAGACCGGGGCCGCCCCCAATGGCCGCACGGTCAGCGCCGGTTTTGCCCAGCAACTGGGGCTGATCGGCCTGATGGCCGAACGCGGCGGCTTTGCCGGGATTACCGGGCAGGCGGTGGCGTTTGATTATTGGTCGCTTGCCCGCAACAAGGCGGGCGGCTTTGGCGCGATCAGCTCGCCCGTTGATCCGGCGGGCAAGCGCGGGCGGGTGCGCAGCGATGCGTTCGTCGCGCATGCCGCGCACCAGCTGGAGGATGCGGTCGGCCGCTGGCTGACCGGCGACCAGCCCTTTACCGCCAAGCTGCATCCCGAACGCGCGCCTTATGGCGATTATGACCAGCTGATGCGGCTCGACGAATGGTATGGCCGCGACAGTGGCGAGGGGGTGGCATGATCCGCCCGCTGCCCCGGCTGGTCGCCGAACAGGGGGCCGCATCCGATCCGCGCGGTCAGGTGTGGCTGTCCGCCTCGGCCGGCACCGGCAAGACGCAGGTGCTGGTCGCGCGGGTGCTGCGGCTGCTGCTGCGCCCGCACGCCGATCCGGCGGCGATCCTGTGCCTGACCTTTACCAAGGCGGGCGCGGCCGAAATGGCCAACCGGCTGAGCGAGCGGCTGGCGCATTGGGTGCGGCTGAGCGAGGCCGAGCTGCGCAAGGAGCTGTTCAATCTGGGCGAACAGCATCTCGATGCCGCGCTGATCGCCCGCGCGCGCAGCCTGTTCGCGCGGGTGCTCGATGCGCGCGGCGGCGGCCTCAGGATCCAGACCATCCATGCCTTTGCGCAAAGCCTGCTCGGCAGCTTTCCGCTCGAAGCCGGGCTGGCCCCCGGCTTTCGCCCGCTTGAAGGGCGCGAGGAAGCGGCACTTGCCCGGCAGGTGCTGGCCGGGCTGGTCGCCGCTGCCGATGCGCGCGGCGATGCGCTGATCGGCGCGCTGCAGGCGCTGAGCGAAAGGCTGGGCGAGGACGGGGCGGAGGCGTTTCTGCGCGATGCCGCCCGCGCGCCCGAAGCGCTGGCGCAGCTGCCGGCGGATATCGGCGCGTTCATGCGCGCGGCGTTCGACCTGCCGGCGGGCGACATTGAGGTCTGGCTGGCAGCGCAGCTGGACGATGATGCGTTCGACATCGACGCGCTGGCGCAGCTTGCCGCGCTCAACCGCGACTGGGGCACGGCGACCGGGCTGAAGCGCGCCGACATCATCGCTGCCTGGCGCGCGCGCGACCCCGCCGGGCGCGCGGCGACGCTGGCCGAACTGCATTCGGTCTGGGCGACCGCCAAGGGCGAGCTGCAATCCTTTGCCCCCGGCCGCGCGCCCAAGGCACAGATCGACAGCTATCGCCCGCTTGCCACCCGGCTGTTCGAGCGGGTGGCGGCGCTGATCGCGGCGGTCGGCGCGGCGCGGCTGGCGGACGGCTTTGCCGCCGCGCTGACCGCCGGGCGCGCTTATGCCGAGGCATGGGCGCGGGCCAAGGCGGCGGCGGGCCGGGTGGATTTCGACGATCTGATCCGCGCGACGCTGCGCCTGCTCGACCAGCCCGGCATTGCCGAGTGGATCGGCTACAAGCTCGATCAGACCACCGATCATGTGCTGGTCGACGAGGCGCAGGACACCAATGCCCGGCAATGGGACATTGTCGGCGCGCTGACCGCCGAATTCTTCGCCGGCGAGGGCGCGCGCGGCGGGGCGGTGCGGACGATCTTTTCGGTCGGCGACCACAAACAGGCGATTTTCGGCTTTCAGGGCACCGATCCGCGCTTCTTCGCCGCCGCGCGCGACGAATTCGCCCGGCTGGCCGAGGCGGCGGGGCAGGCCTTTGCCGATCTGTCGCTCAGCCGCTCGTTCCGCACCGCCCCGGCAGTGCTCGAACTGGTCGACGCGACCATCGACGGCTTGCCCGACGGCGCGCTGGGCGACGGGGTGGCGCTGGCGCCGCATGTCAGCGCGCGGCCCGGCCCCGGGCTGGTCACGCTGCTGCCGCCGGTGCGGCTGGGCGGGGACGGGGAGGATGGCCCCGGCGACGACGATCCCGGCCCCGAGGACGAAGCGCAAGACGGGGAGGACGACAGCGACAGCGACAGCGGCGATGCCGGCGAGGAGGGCTGGGTCAGCCGCCCCGAACGTATCTGGGCCGGGGCGCTGGCGCGGCGGCTGCGCCAATGGCTGGGCATCGGGCCGGATGCGCGCCCGCTGATGATCGGCGGCGGCAGCCATGGCACCGTGCGGCCGCTGTCGCCGGGCGATGTCATGATCCTTGTGCGCAAGCGCGGCAGCCTCGCGGCGCTGATCGTCGCGCGCCTTTATGCCGAAGGCGTGCCGGTGGCGGGGGTCGACCGGTTGCGGCTGAACGCGCCGCTGGCGGTGCGCGATCTGCTGGCGGCGGCGCGGTTTGCGCTCCAGCCCGACGATGATCTCAATCTTGCGGCGTTGCTCGTCTCGCCGCTGATCGGCTGGAGCCAGGAGCGGCTGCTCGACATCGCCGCGCCCCGGCGCGGGCGGCTATGGGCGGCGGTGCGCGCCGGCGGCGGCGAGACGCTCGACGCGCTGACCGCGATCCAGAATGCCGCCGATTTCGTCACCCCCTACCGGTTTTTCGAGGGACTGCTGTCCGGCCCGCTGCGCGGGCGGCACCGGCTGCTTGCGCGGCTGGGCGAGGAAGCGCGCGACCCGATCGAGGAATTGCTGTCGGCGGCGCTGGCGTTCGAGGGGCAGGCCAATCCGTCGCTGCAACGCTTTCTCGACTGGTTCGACCGGGGCGATGTGGAAATCGTCCGCGATCCGGCGCATCAGCCTGCCGCCGTCCGGGTGATGACCGCCCATGCCTCCAAGGGCTTGCAGGCGCCGATGGTGATCCTGGCCGACGCGACCACCAATCCCGACGGCAATCGCCGCACGCGGATCGACTGGCACGCGCCGGGCCTCGATGCGCCGCTGCCTTTGTTCCGGCCGCGCAAGGCCGAAGTGCCGCCCGCGCTCGCCGCCGACATTGCCGAGGCCGAACGCCGCGACCGGGCCGAGCATTGGCGGCTGCTCTATGTCGCGATGACGCGTGCCGAACAGAGGCTGGTGGTCGGCGGGGCGCTCGGCCCGCGCGCGCGCGGCCGGGTGCCGGCCGACAGCTGGTATGCCGCGGTCGAACGGGCGATGGACGCGCTTCAAGCCCCCGCCGATGATGAAGCCGGCGGCGCGCGGCGCGACTGGGCGGGGCAGCAGCCCGAGCCGTTCGGCGATGCGCCGGGCGCGGGCCGGGCGGCGTCCGCCATTGCTGCGGCCGCGCCGGACCCGCTGCCTGACTGGCTGTTGCGCCCGGCCCCGGAAGAGGCGCAGCCGCCCCGGCCGCTCGCGCCATCGGCGCTGGGGGATGATGATGCCGCCGATCCGCCGCCCGGCCCGGCGCTGCGCGCCGCCGCCGAGCGCGGGCGGCTGCTCCACGCGCTGTTCGAACGCCTGCCGGCGGTGGCCGAGGCCGAGCGGCGGATGGCTGCCGAGCGCTGGCTGGCCGGGGCGGGCGGGGTGGCCGATGCCGCGCTGCGCGCGCTGCTCGCCGATCAGGCATGCGGGGTGATCGCCGATCCGCGCTTTGCCCGGGTGTTCGCACCCGATGCGCTGGCCGAAGCGCCGATTGCCGCGGTGGTTGCCGGGCGGGTGGTGGCGGGAACGGTCGACCGGCTGTGCGTGGCCGATGACCGGGTGCTGGTCGTCGATTTCAAGACCAGCCGCCGCGCGCCGCTGACGCTGGCCGACGCGCCCGAGGCGCATCTGCGGCAAATGGCCGCCTATGCCGCCGCGCTGGCCGAGATCTTTCCCGGCCGGCGGATCGAGGCGGGGCTGCTCTACACCGCCGCCCCGGTGCTGCTGACGCTCGATCCGGCGACGCTCGACCGCTTCAAGCCGGTGTTTCAGCCCTGACAGCGATGCTTGGGCGCACGCCATTGAGCGGGGGCGCGCAACTGCCTAAATGGGCCGCAAAGGAGATTCATGATGGCAACCAAGGAAATCAGCGACGCCAGCTTCGAGGCCGATGTGCTCAAGGCCGACAAGCCCGTGCTGGTCGATTTCTGGGCCGAATGGTGCGGCCCGTGCAAGCAGATCGGCCCGGCGCTCGAAGAGCTGTCGGACGAGCTGGGCGAAAAGGTGACCATCGCCAAGCTCAACATCGACGATCATCCCGATGCGCCGGTGAAATATGGCGTGCGCGGCATTCCGACGATGATCCTGTTCAAGAACGGCGTCGCCGCCGCGACCAAGGTCGGCGCTGCGCCCAAGAGCCAGATCAAGGGCTGGCTGGAAGGCGAGCTTTAAGCCCGGAGCGTGGTTTGTGACCGGGGGTGTTTGGGGGCGGCACCGTTCCGCACCCAACACCCCCGTCCAACACCCGGCGCGCGGCCCATATTCTGCCCGCTCAGCTGCGATAATCGGCGTTGATCGAGATATAGCCATGGGTCAGGTCGCACGTCCAAACGGTCGCGCGGCCGCTGCCCAGGCCCAGATCGACGCCGATCTCGACCTCTTCGCCCTTCAGATGCGCGGCCACCGGCGCTTCGTCATAACCCTCGACCGCAGCGCCTGAACGCGCGACCAGCGTCGCGCCGAAACGGATCGCCAGCCGGTCGCGCTCCGCCGGTTCGCCGGCCTTGCCGACCGCCATCACCACCCGGCCCCAATTCGCATCCTCGCCCGCCACTGCCGTCTTGACGAGCGGCGAGTTGGCGATGCTGAGCGCGACGCGCCGGGCGCTGTCGTCGCTCGCCGCGCCCTCGACCGTCACGGTGATGAACTTGCGCGCGCCTTCGCCGTCGCGCACGACCAGTTGGGCAAGCGTCCGGCACAACGCCCCCAGCGCGGCGCGGAACGCATCGGCCCCGGGGCTGTCGTCACTCTCGATCGGCGCATGGCCGGCCGCCCCGGTCGCAAAGGCGAGCACGGTGTCGGACGTCGAGGTGTCGCCATCGACGGTGATGCACGAAAAACTGCGCCAATTGGCGTCGGCAAGTGCCGCCTGCAGAAAGGCCGGGCTGACAGCGGCATCGGTGACGATGAAGCCCAGCATCGTCGCCATATCGGGCGCGATCATCCCCGAACCCTTGATGACGCCGACCAAAGTTACCGTCCGGCCATCGACGATGGCGGTTTCGCACGCCCCCTTGGCAAAGGTGTCGGTGGTGCCGATCGCCTCCGCCATTGCCCGCCACGAACAGTCGGGTGCTGCAAAGGCGGCGTCGATCCCGGCTTCGGCCCGGTCGATGGGCAGCGGCACGCCGATCACCCCGGTCGAGGCGGTGAACACTTCGTCGGTCCGGCAGCCGAGCCGTTCGGCGACCCATGCGGTCACCGCTGCGACCGCCGCGCGGCCGCGCGCGCCGGTAAAGGCATTGGAATTGCCGGCATTGACCACCAGCGCCCGCGCCCGGCCGCCCGCCAGCGCCGCCCGGCACCATTCGACCTCGGGCGACGGGCACAGGCTGCGCGTCAGCACGCCCGCCACCGCCGTGCCGGGGGCAAGGCGCAGCAGCGTGATGTCGTTGCGGTCCCAGTCCTTATATCCGGCGCGCGCGACGCTGGGCGTCGCGCCGGCAACCGGCGGCAGGTCGGGAAAGGGGCGGGCGAGGGGCGAGACGCTGGTCGACATGGCTGCGCCATGGCGTTCCCAGGTCTTGCTGGCAAGACCGGCGCGCGCCGCCCGCATCCGCGCGCGTTGACCGGGCGTTCATCCGGGCGTGGTTAGAGGGGGCGGCGCGCGCCGGTCATGAAAATCATTGGCGAAGCGCGTGGGGCGGATTATGTCCGCTCGGGCAGGGGCGAATGCCCGTCAGCTGGGATGGCGATACCTTTGGAATTCTTCCTCCTCCTCACTGCCCTGTTTGCCGGACTGACCGGCCTTGGCGGCCACCGGGTCGATGCCGGTGCGCGCGGGGAACAGGTGGCGATGGTGTCGGCCCCGCGCGCGGCCGTGCAGGCGGCGGCATGGGCGGTGCGCGCGGTGCGCCCGGCGCTTGCATTCGCCGTGCGGCCCGATGCGCGGCGGGTGGCCATCATGCTGGCGCTGCCGCGCGCCATGCGCCTGCCAGCCCTGCCGCGCCCCGTGCCGGAGCGTCGGCGCGAATAGCGCCTGCCGCGCCGGTGGCTTAAGCACCGGCGGCATCATTTTTTGCGCGGCGTCCGGGCACCGAGTTGCGCGTGCGGGCCGCAGCTTTCCGACTATTTCGATTTGCAGACAGGATCATCCCATGCTCGGCGCCATCGCCAAGGCCATTTTCGGGTCGTCGAACGACCGCTACGTCAAATCGCTCCAGCCGCTGATCGCGCGCATCGCCGGGTTCGAAAAGAACATGGAGGCGATGACTGACGACGAGCTGTCGAACCAGACCGTGCTGTTCCGCCAGCGTCTGGCGGGGGGCGAGACGCTCGACAGCCTGTTGCCCGAAGCCTTTGCCACGGTGCGCGAGGCCGCGCGCCGCACGCTCGGCCAGCGCCATTATGACGTGCAGATGATCGGCGGGATCGTGCTGCATCGCGGCGAGATCGCCGAAATGCGCACCGGCGAGGGCAAGACGCTGGTGGCCACCTTGGCCACCTATCTGAACGCGCTGCCCGGCAAGGGCGTGCATGTCGTGACCGTCAACGACTATCTGGCGCGGCGCGACGCCGAATGGATGGGGCAGGTCTATCGCTTTCTCGGCCTGACGGTCGGCGTGATCGTGCCCAATCTCAACGACACGCAGCGGCGCGAGGCCTATGCCGCCGACATCACCTATGGCACGAACAACGAGTTCGGCTTCGACTATCTGCGCGACAACATGAAATATGACCGCGCCCAGATGGTGCAGCGGCCGTTCAACTTCGCCATCGTCGATGAAGTCGATTCGATCCTGATCGACGAAGCGCGCACCCCGCTGATCATCTCCGGCCCGACCGACGACAAGTCGGAGCTTTACATCGCGGTCGACGCGATCGTGAAGCAGCTGGTCGCCGAGGATTATGAGCTGGATGAAAAGCAGAAGTCGATCATCCTGACCGAAGACGGCACCGAAAAGGCCGAACGGCTGCTGGAAGGGGCCGGGCTGCTGCACGGTGCCAATCTGTATGATTTCGAAAACACCCAGGTCGTTCATCACCTGAATCAGGCGCTGCGCGCCAATGTGATGTTCAAGCGCGACATCGATTACATCGTGCGCGGCGGCAAGGTGGTGATCATCGACGAATTCACCGGCCGCATGATGGACGGGCGGCGCTGGTCGGACGGGCTGCATCAGGCGGTCGAGGCCAAGGAAGGCGTCAATATCGAGCCGGAAAACCAGACGCTGGCATCGGTCACCTTCCAGAATTATTTCCGCATGTATCCGAAGCTTGGCGGTATGACCGGGACCGCCGCCACCGAGGCGGGCGAGTTTCACGACATTTACAAGCTGAACGTCGTCACCATCCCGACCAACCTGCCGGTCAGCCGTGTCGACGAGGACGATCAGTTCTACAAGAACATCAAGGACAAATTCGCCGCCATCGCCAAGTCGATCGAGGAACATTCGAGCAAGGGCCAGCCGGTGCTGGTCGGCACGGTGTCGATCGAAAAGTCGGAGATGCTGTCCGAATATCTGCGCCAGCTCAACGTCCCGCACAATGTGCTCAACGCCCGCTTCCACGAGCAGGAGGCGCATATCGTCGCCCAGGCCGGGCGGCTGGGAGCGGTGACCATCGCCACCAACATGGCCGGGCGCGGCACCGACATCCAGCTGGGCGGCAATGTCGAGTTCCGCATCGAGGACGAGCTGAAGGACCTGCCCGAAGGGCCGGAGCGCGAGGCGGCGATTGCGCGCATCAAGCGCGAAGTGGCCGAGGAGCGCGAAAAGGTGCGCGCGGCGGGCGGGCTGTTCGTGCTTGGCACCGAGCGGCACGAAAGCCGGCGCATCGACAACCAGCTGCGCGGCCGTTCGGGCCGTCAGGGCGATCCGGGGCTGAGCCGTTTCTATCTGTCGCTCGACGACGATCTGCTGCGCATCTTCGGTCCCGATACGATGTTCGCCAAGATGATGAACGCCAATCTGGCGGATGGCGAAGCGATCGGCTCGCGCTGGCTCAACAAGGCCATCGAGACCGCGCAGAAAAAGGTCGAAGGGCGCAACTACGACATCCGCAAGCAGCTGCTCGAATATGACGACGTCATGAACGATCAGCGCAAGGTGATCTATGAACAGCGCACCGACATCATGGATGCCGAGACGCTGGAAGATGTCGTCACCGACATGCGCCACGACACGGTGAACACGCTGGTCGCCGCCGCCTGCCCGCCGGGCAGCTATCCCGAACAATGGGATGTGGCGGGGCTGACCGAAACCGTGGCCGCGACGCTCAATCTTCAGGCCCCGATTGCCGATTGGGTGAAGGAAGAGGCGGTCGAGCCCGAAATGATCGAGGAGCGGCTGCGCACGATGCTCGACGCCGAGATGGCGGCCAAGGCCGCCGATCTCGATGCCGCCACCTGGACGCAGGTGGAAAAGAGCATCCTGCTGCAAACGCTCGACCATCACTGGAAGGAGCATCTGGCGACGCTCGATGCGCTGCGTCAGGTCGTCCATCTGCGCGCCTATGCGCAGAAGACGCCGATCAACGAATATAAGCAGGAAGCCTTTGCGCTGTTCGAGCGCATGCTCGAGGTGATCCGCGAGGACGTGACCCGCACGCTCGCCTTTGCCCGCTTCATGCCGCAGGAGCCGGCGCCGCCGCTGCCGGCCATGCCCGACATCTTCACCACCCATATCGATCCGCTGACCGGCGAGGATGACAGCCGCGGCCTTGACCCGAACGGGCTGGTCACTACGCGCCTGCCGCCGCTCCAGATCGTGCAGCCGGACATGGGTGAGGAGCTGGGCGACGATCCCGCCGAGTGGGAAGGCCGGGTGAGCCGCAACGCGCCCTGCCCGTGCGGGTCGGGGCGCAAATACAAGCATTGTCACGGCGCGCTGTGACGCGCCCGGCGCGGGCGGGGTAGGGCAATCATGCCCGGCCCCGTCGCCCCCTGGGCGATGTCGGCGGTTCCGGCCATCTGGCCGCTCGCCGGGGGCTTTGCTCTTACCGCCGCGCTCTATGCCAGTGTCGGGTTTGGCGGCGGCTCGACCTATGCCGCGCTGCTCGCGCTGTCGGGCTTTGACTATCGGCTGCTGCCGGCGATTGCGCTCAGCTGCAATCTGATCGTCGTCACTGGCGGCACGATCCGCTTTGCCGCTGCCGGGCAGCTGCCATGGCGGCGGGCGCTGCCGCTCGCCGCCATCGCCGCCCCCTTTGCCTGGGCGGGCGGGCTGACCCCGGTCGCGGAGCGGCTGTTCCTCGGGCTGCTCGGCATCTCGCTGCTGGTCGCGGCGCTTGCCCTGCTGCTCGCCCCGCCGCACCCGGCGGCACCATCGCGCGATGATGCGCGTCCGGCGTGGCGCGAGCCGGTGATCGGGGCGGGGATCGGCTATCTGTCGGGGCTGGTCGGCATTGGCGGGGGGATTTTCCTTGCCCCGGTGCTGCACCTGACGCGCTGGGCACCGCCGCGTCAGGTGGCGGCGACCGCATCGCTGTTCATTCTCGTCAACTCGCTCGCCGGGCTGGCCGGGCAGGTGCAGAAGCTGGCCGGGGCCGGGCTGGCGGGCGCGGCTGCCGGGGCATGGCCGCTCGCGCTCGCGGTGCTGGTCGGCGGGCAGATCGGCGCGTTCGCCGGGGCGCGGCTGCTGGGCGAGGCGCTGGTCAGGCGGCTGACCGGGCTGCTGATCCTGTATGTCGCGCTGCGGCTGATCGCGCAGGTGGCGGGTTTTTAGATCAACCCCCACGCACCGAGCGCGAGGCGCGCGCCGATGGCGATGACGACCAGCGCAAAGCCGGTTTCGATCAGCCGTTTCTGCCCGGCAAGCCGGCTGCCGAGCAGGATTCCCGCCGCCGCGCCCGGCACGCCGCCCGCGACCATCAGTGCGGCAACCGCCCAGTCGACCCGGCCCGACAGCGCATAGGACAGGGTGGTGCCCGCGCCGAACAGGGCGACGGCGACCAGCGAGGTGGCGACCGCATTGGCCATCGGCATGCGGGTGGCGAGCATCAGCCCCGGCACGATCAGAAACCCGCCGCCAATGCCGAAAAATCCCGACAAAAGCCCGACCGCCAGCCCGCTCGGCACCAGCCGGGGCAGCAGCCGGGGGGCGGTGTCGCGCGTCAGCCGGACATCGGGGTCCTGCCCGCCGCGCCGGGGGCGCAGCATCGCCGTGCCGATCACCACCATCAGCAGCCCGAACAGGCCGAGCAGCCGCGCACCGTCCATCGCCTTGCCGGCTTCAGCCCCGATCAGCGTGCCGACAAGGCCTGATGCGGCAAAGGTCGCCGCGCAGGGCCATTTGACGCGCCCCGCCCGGGCATGGCCGGCCAGCCCGGCAAGGGCATTGAGCGTGACCGCAACCGCACCGGTGCCGATCGCGACATGCGGCGAGGCGATGCCGACGACCGAGACGAGCAGCGGCGTCGCCAGAATCGATCCGCCACCGCCGATCAGCCCCAGCACAAGGCCGATGAGCGCGCCGGCCCCCAGAGCAGCGGCGGTCGGGTCCATCGGCTCAGGCCCGTGCCCGGCGGTTCCACGGCATCAGGCTGAGCAGCCGCGCCATGCCGCACCAGCCGGTCACGCCGGCAAAGGTGAGGCCGCAGCCGACAAAGGCCGACAGCGCGATGAAGCCCGGCGCAACCGTGAGGCCGAGGATCAGCCCGGTCAGGATCAGCAGCCCGGCGGCGATCTGCACCTGACGCATCAGCTCGATCGGCTGGCCGGCCTCCTTGATCACCGGCAGGCCGGCCTTGCGCCACCCCTCCAGCCCGCCTTCGAGCACATAGGCCGGGCAGGGCGATGCGGCATCGAGCCGGCTGGCATGCGCCGCCGTGCGCGCGCCCGAGCGGCAATGGTAGATGATCGCCGGGGCGGTGCCGGGATCGATCGGCACCAGCCGCGACAGCGGCATGTTGTGCGCGCCGGGCAGGCGGGTGCGCGCATGTTCGTCCGCCTCGCGGACATCGACGAGCAGCGCACCGCGCGCGATCAGCGCCCGCGCGTCCGTGGGGGAAATCGGGGTCGGGGAGATCGGGGTCATGTCACTTCGCCTCGCAGTAAAGCTGATAAAGGGTGGCGAGCAGCGTCTCGATGCGCGGATCGGCGATCCGGTACCAGAGCGACTGGCCGTCGCGCCGGAACGTCACCAGCCCTTCGTCGCGCATCCGCGCGAGATGCTGCGACAGCGCCGACTGGGACAGGCCGGCCTGATCGGCCAGCTCGCCGACCGTCATCTCGCCCTGTTCGACCAGACGGCACAGCACCATCAGCCGGCGCTGGTTGGCGACCGCCTTCAGAATGTCGGCCACCAGCGCGGCATTGGCCTCGAAATCGGCCATCGCCAGCGGCGGATGGATGGGCA
>DBAW01000178.1 GCA_002291855.1 Sphingomonas sp. UBA1000 | reverse complement strand
GTCGCGCACCCGCCGCAGCAGCCGCCCGGCGACGCGCGGGGTGCCGCGCGCGCGCCGCGCAATCTCGCTGGCGCCGTCGGCATCGATGCCGATGCCGAGCAGCCGCGCCCCGCGCGTCACCACCCGTTCCAGCTCGGCCACCGTGTAGAAGTTCAGCCGGACCGGAATGCCGAACCGGTCGCGCAGCGGCGTCGCCAGCAATCCCTGCCGCGTCGTCGCGCCGACCAGCGTGAAGGGCGGCAGATCGATCCGCACCGAGCGTGCCGACGGCCCTTCGCCGATCATCAGATCGAGCGCGCGGTCCTCCATCGCCGGATAGAGCACCTCCTCGACCGCCGGATTGAGCCGGTGAATCTCGTCGATGAACAGCACATCGCCCGATTCAAGGTTGGTCAGCAGCGCCGCCAGATCGCCGGCCTTGGCGATCACCGGGCCGGAGGTGGCGCGGAAGCTGACCCCCATTTCGCGGGCGACGATCTGGGCGAGCGTCGTCTTGCCCAGCCCCGGCGGGCCGAAGAACAGCACATGATCGAGCGCCTCGCCGCGCAGCCGGGCGCTGTCGATGAACACGCGCAGATTGGCGCGCGCCGCTTCCTGGCCGACAAACTCCTCAAGCGTCTTGGGGCGCAGCGCGGCATCGGGATCGTCATCCTGCCGGGCGGGCGACAGCAGCGGCGCGGTCATGCGGTCGCCAGCCGCAGCGCGGTGCGGACCAGCGCATCAAGCCCGGCATCGGCCCCCAGCTCGTCGGCGGCGCGCGCCACCGCCGCCGCCGCGACCCCGGGCTTGAAGCCCAGATTCTGGAGCGCCGAGACTGCGTCGGCCGCGGCCCCGGCCGGCGGTGACGCCATGCCGTCGGCCGACGCCGCCCCGGCCATGCCGGTGATGCCCATCGCCCCGGCCTTGTCCTTGAGCTCATTGACGATGCGCGTCGCCAGCCGGGGGCCGACGCCGTTGGCGCGCGCGACCATCGCCTGATCGCCGGTCGCGCAGGCACGCGCCAGCTCGTCCGCCGACAGCGCCGACAGGATGGCGAGTGCGACCTTGCTGCCCACGCCCTGCACGCCGGTCAGCAGGCGGAACCAGTGGCGTTCCTCGGCGCTGGCGAAGCCGATCAGGCGCATGTCGCTGTCGCTGACCTGCATTTCGGTGTGGACGGTCACGCGCGCGCCCTCGCCGCCCAGCCGGTCGCGCGTGCGCGCGCTGCACTGGACCAGATAGCCGACGCCCTGAACGTCGATCACCGCCCAGTCGGGGCCGGTTGCATCCAGAAGGCCGGTCAGCTTTGCGATCATGCTTTGTTCTAGGCCGGGGGCGGCCCGGCGGTCAACGATGGCTGCCGAGCAGATGGGCGTGGGTGATCGCCACTGCCAGCGCATCGGCGGCGTCCGGCCCGGCCAGCCTGACGCCGGGCAGCAGCACGCCCAGCATCGCCTGGATCTGTTTCTTGTCCGCGCCGCCGGTGCCGACCAGCGCCTTCTTGACCAGCTTAGTCGCATATTCGGCGACCGGCAGGCCGGCACGGGCAAGCGCGAGCAGCGCGACGCCGCGGGCATGGCCCAGCTTCAGCGTCGACTGCGGATTGACGTTGACGAACACCTCCTCGACCGCGCCGGCATCGGGCCGGTGGTGGGCAATCACCTCGGCCAGCGCCGCATCGAGCGCGGCCAGGCGCGCGGGCAGCGGCAGCGCGGCATCGGTGCGCACCTGGCCGTTGGCGACATGCGACAGGCGGCTGCCGGCCTTGGCGATCACACCCCAGCCGGTCGCCGTCAGCCCGGGATCGAGGCCGATGATGATCATCGCCGGCCGGGCTGGCGGAGCCGGATCAGCCCAGCCGCTCCATCACCGCGTCGGGAATGTCGTAATTGCCCCACACGGTCTGCACGTCATCGTCATCGTCGAGCGCGTCGATCAGCTTGAGGAGCAGCCGGGCATCGTCCTCGCCCACTTCGGTGCGCAGGCTGGGCCGCCAGGCCAGCTTCACCCCGTCGGCCGCGCCCAGCGCCGGTTCGAGCGCGCGGGCGACCTCGTGCAGCGAATCGACGCTGGTCCACACCGCATGGCTGTCGCCATCGCTCTCGACATCGTCGGCCCCCGCCTCGATGGCGGCTTCGAGCACCTTGTCCTCGTCGCCGACATGGCCCGGATATTCGATCAGCCCCAGCCGCTCGAACCCGTGGCTGACCGAACCGGATGCGCCCATATTGCCGCCATTCTTGGTGATGGCGGTGCGAACATTGGTCGCGGTGCGGTTGCGGTTGTCGGTCAGCGCCTCGACGATCAGCGCGACGCCGCCGGGGCCGAAGCCCTCATAGCGGACTTCCTCGTAATTCTCGCCCTCGCCCTTGGACGCCTTGTCGATCGCCCGCTGGATATTGTCCTTGGGCATCGACTGCGCCTTGGCGGCGTTGATCGCCGCGCGCAGCCGCGGATTCATGTCCGGATCTGGCAGGCCCATCTTGGCCGCGACGGTGATTTCGCGGCTGAGCTTGGAAAACATCGCCGAGCGCTTTTTGTCCTGCGCGCCCTTGCGGTGCATGATGTTCTTGAATTTGGAATGGCCGGCCATCGTCCCTGACCCTTTGCTGGCACGCCGCGCTCAGTCGAGGCCGAGCGCGTTGCGATAGGTTTCGAGAAGGGCGTCGGCTTCCTGCCGCGCATTCTTTTCCATCCGGCGCAGGCGCACGATCGCCCGCATCGTCTTGACGTCATAGCCATTGGCCTTGGCCTCGGCATAGACGTCGCGGATATCGTCGGCGATGCCCTTTTTCTCTTCTTCCAGCCGTTCGATGCGCTCGATGAACAGGCGCAATTGTTCGGCTGCGACCGCGTCACTCATATCAACCCCGCTCAAATGAAGGGGTGCGCTTTACGCGCATGACGGCGACAGGGCAACGCCCTGCGCCGCCCCGCGCGCCCGTCGGCCCTCAGCGCACCGGAAATGTCTGGCGCGCGCCGCCCAGCTTGTGGACGACGCCGCGCCGCATCACGAACTCGACCTTTTCCAGCCGCCGCACATCGTCGAGCGGATTGCCCTCGACCGCGATCAGATCGGCATCCTTGCCGGGCGCGATCGACCCGATCCGGTCGGCGCGGCCGAGCAGCGCCGCCGCCTCGACCGTCGCCGCGCGGATGGCATCGACCGGGGTGATGCCGACCGCCGTCATCAGCGCGAATTCCTCGCCATTGATGCCGTGCACGCCGACGCCCGAATCGGTGCCGAAGGCGATGCGCACCCCGGCCCGGGCGGCGCGAGCATGGCTCTGCTTGACGACCTTGGCCACCTCCTCGGCCTTGGCGACCGAGGCGGCAGGGCGTTCGCCCGCCCGGCCCTGACGCAGCACGCTTTCAAAGGCGAGCATGGTCGGCACCAGATAGGCCCCGGTCTTGCGGAACAGGGCAATCGTCTCGTCATCGATGAACGAGCCATGCTCGATCGAATCGACGCCCGCGCGCAGGGCGGCGTCGATCCCTTCCTTGCCATGGGCATGGGCGGTCGCCTTGCGGCCAAAGGCATGGGCGGTGTCGATGATCGCCTTCATCTCCTCGTCGGTCATCTGCTTGCCCAGACCGCCGGCGATGTTGCTGCCGACCCCGCCCGAGGCGGCGAATTTGATCACCTCGGCACCCTGGAAGATCTGGTCGCGCGTCGCCCGGCGGCAGTCATCGGCACCGTTGCACAGCGCGGTCGAGCCATGGCGCTCGGCCTCGGCAAACTCGGCCTTCAGCCCGTTGGCGTCGCCATGCCCGGCGGTAACCGAGATCATCTCCCCGGCATTGACGATGGTCGGCCCTTCGATGTCGCCGCGCGCAATCGCGTCGCGCAGCGCGCGGATGCCGCGCGGCTGGCCGCCCAGATCGCGCACCGTGGTGAAGCCGGCGGCCAGCGTCTTGCGCGCGGCGACCAGCGCGTCGACGAACCCGTCCTCATTGTCCTTGATCGCGTAATCGAGCCTGGCGCGCAGCGGCTCCCCAGTCGAATAGAAATGGACGTGCATGTCGATCAGGCCGGGCAGCACATGGCGGGTGCGCAGGTCGATCAGCTCGGCCCCCGGCTCGGGCGCGATAAAGCCGTCGCGCAGCTCGGCGATGGTGCCGCCGCGCACGATGATCGTCGTCGGCCCGCGGGTGATGCGGCCCGGCTCGGCCAGCACCGCCCCGGCCTGAATGTAGCGCACCGGGGCCGCCGCTGCCTGACCCGCCGCCGCCTGTCCGCCATTCGTCTGTGCCGCTGCCGGCTGAACCAGTGCCGGCTGAACCAATGCCACCCCGGCCAGCAGCCATGCGCCGAGCGCGCTCTTGCCAATCCTCATTGCTCTTCTCCCTGCGTCTGATTGCGGGCGATGCTCTGTTCCATCCGCGCCAGCTGTTCGGCGGTCGCGGGCTGCTGGTGCATCGCTTTCCATTGCGGATAGGGCATGCCGTAAACCGCCTCGCGCCCCTGATCGCGGTCGAGCGCGCCGCCGCTCGCTTCGGCCAGCCAGTCGCCCAGACAATTGCGGCAAAATCCGGCCAGTCCCATCAGGTCGACATTCTGCGCATCGGTGCGGTGCTGCAAATGGGCGACGAGGCGGCGGAATGCGGCGGCGGCGGCCGCGTCGGAATATTGTATCATGCGCCCTTCCCCCGGGTTGATCGCCCTTGATTAGACGCTAGACCCATCAAATCCAACGGCAATGGCGAGAATGATGGCGAATAGCGTTGAGGCGCGGTCGCGCCGGGTGCGGGTGCTGGCGACCCTGGGGCCGGCCAGCCGCAGCCCCGAAATGATCGAGAAACTGTTCCGGGCCGGGGCGGACGCATTCCGCGTCAACATGAGCCATGGTGCCCAGTCCGATCATGCGCAGACCATCGCTCACATCCGGGCGCTCGAAAAGCAGCTTGGCCGGCCGACCACCATCCTTGTCGACCTGCAAGGGCCCAAGCTGCGCGTCGGCAGCTTTGCCGAGGGCATGGTGCTGCTGAAGACCGGCCAGACCTTCGTGCTCGATCGCGACACGACGCCGGGCGACCAGACCCGCGTGTGCCTGCCGCACCGCGAGCTGTTCGTCGCGCTGGAAGAGGGCGCAAGGCTGCTGCTCGACGATGGCAAGCTGGTGCTGCGCGTCGTCGATCACAGCCATGACCGGATCGAGACGGTGGTCGAGGTCGGCGGTGCCCTGTCGAACAACAAGGGGCTGAACGTCCCCGATGTTGTCGTGCCGCTCGCCGCGCTCACCGAAAAGGACCGGTCGGACCTGGCGTTCGCGCTCGATCAGGGGGTGGACTGGGTCGCGCTCAGCTTCGTCCAGCGGCCCGAGGATGTCGCCGAGGCGCGGCGGATGATCGGCGGGCGCGCGGCGCTGCTCGCCAAGATCGAAAAGCCCGCCGCGCTCGAACGGCTCGATGCGATCATCGAACTGGCCGATGCGGTGATGGTCGCGCGCGGCGATCTGGGCGTCGAACTGCCGCCCCAGGCAGTGCCGCCGATGCAGAAGCGGATCGTGGAAGCCGCGCGGCGCATGGGCCGGCCGGTGGTCGTTGCCACCCAGATGCTCGAATCGATGATCAAGGCACCGACGCCGACCCGTGCGGAGGTGTCCGACGTGGCGACCGCCATTTATGACGGGGCCGATGCGGTGATGCTGTCGGCCGAAAGCGCGGCGGGCGACTGGCCGGTCGAATCGGTGGCGATGATGAACGCGATTGCCGAGGCGGTGGAGCGCGATCCCGGCTATGCCGCGCGTGTCCATTTCACCGAAACGCGCCCCGATCCCACGACCGCGGATGCGCTGGCCGAGGCGTCGGGCGAAATCGCCCGCACGATCGGGGCGGCGGCGATCATCTGCTTCACCACCTCCGGCTCGACCGCGCGGCGCGTGGCGCGCGAGCGGCCCTCTGCGCCGCTGCTCGTCCTCACCCCCCGGCTGGAAACCGCGCGCCGGCTCGGCCTGCTCTGGGGCGCGCATGCGGTGCGCACGCGCGACGTGTCGTCGTTCGAGGAGATGATCGGCAAGTCGAAGCGCATGGCGCTGCGCCATGGCCTGGCCAAGGCGGGCGACCGGGTGATCATCATGGCCGGGGTGCCGTTCGGCACGCCGGGATCGACCAATGTCGTCCATGTCGCGCGCATCGCCGGCGACGAGCTGCGCGGCCACCGCACCGACTGA
>DBAW01000168.1:6997-7388 GCA_002291855.1 Sphingomonas sp. UBA1000 | reverse complement strand
TGGATGACATTTTCCAGCTCGCGGACATTGCCGGGCCAGTCATGCCGGGCCAGCGCCGCCAGCGCCGCGTCATCGGGCCAGGGCAGGCTCTGCCGCTGGCCGGCATGGCGCAGGATCATCGTCGCGGTCAGCGCCGCCACGTCCTGCGGCCGCGTCGACAAGGCCAGCGTCGCCAGCGGAAACACGCTCAGCCGGTAATAAAGATCGGCGCGGAACCGCCCGGCGGCGACTTCGGCGGGCAGGTCGCGGTTCGCACAGGCGATCACGCGCACATCGACCGGCTCGGCCGCGGTCGCGCCCAGCGGCACGACCTCGCGCTCCTGCAGCACGCGCAGCAGCTTGGCCTGAAGGCCGAGCGGCATTTCGGCAATCTCGTCGAGCAGCAGCGTGC
>DBAW01000168.1:0-6667 GCA_002291855.1 Sphingomonas sp. UBA1000 | reverse complement strand
AGCAGCAGCGTGCCGCCATCGGCGGCGCGGAAAAACCCCTGAGCCGGGGCGCTCGCGCCGGTGAACGCGCCTTTCACATGGCCGAACAGCAGCGCTTCGAGCATGGCTTCGGGCAGCGCCGCGCAGTTGACGGCGATGAACGGCCCGGCGGCGCGCGGCGAGCTGGCATGGATATGGCGGGCGATCACTTCCTTGCCGGTCCCGGTCGGGCCGTTGACCAGCACGGTGATGTCGCTTGCCGCCACCCGTTCGGAGAGCGCGCACAGCGCGAGGCTCCCCGGATCGGCGGCGGCGGGCGCATCGCCGCCGAGCAGCGCGGCGGCGAGATGATGGGAGAAATCCCGATCCTCGGGGCCATAGCCGAGCCGCGCCGGCGCACCGTCACGCGCCGGGACGAGAACGCGCCCGGCCCCCGCCATCAGCATCAGCGTCGTGCGCGGGGCGGGCGGGGCCTCACCCTCGGCGATCACGAAACGGTCGCCGGCACGCGGCCGGTCGCCCGCATAAGGCCGCACGTCCCGGCCCAGCCCCTTCAGCCAGGACAGGAGCTGCGGGTGCTGCCGCATCGCCTTGTCGGTGTGGAAGATGGTTCCCATCGTCTCGGCCCCCTTGTTCGAGGACCGGTATCCAAAAATGAGGTAAAACAGTCGTTAACGCTGATTTTTGTTCTACGCGTGCGCGTAGAGGCATTTTGGCGGGGCCGTGCCGGGCGGCGCGAAAAATCCGCTAAAGCCCGGACGACATGCGCCGTTTTCTGGGGTGGCTGCTCTGGCTTCGCTGTCGTTCCTGCGACGATGAAGCGCGGCCGGACCACAGACGGAGACCGGACATGACTGTGATTTCGACCAACTCGGCGGCGCTCAGGGCGCAGAACGGCTCGCGCACCGCCCAGCTTTCGCTGCAGACCGCGATGGAGCGGCTGTCGACCGGCAAGCGCATCAACAGCGCGCGCGACGACGCCGCCGGCCTTGCCATCGCCAGCTCGATGACCTCGCAGATCCGCGGCATGAGCCAGGCGATCCGCAACGCCAATGACGGCATTTCGCTGGCGCAGACCGCCGAAGGCGCGCTGACCGAAGTGACCAACATGCTCCAGCGCATCCGCGAACTCGCCGTCCAGTCGGCCTCGGGCACCTATAGCGACGATGACCGCGCGAACCTGCAAACCGAAGTCGCCGAACTGGGCGCGCAGATCGACGACATCATCGCCAACACCACCTTCAACGACGTCACGCTGTTCGGCACGGCCGATGTGACCGTGGACATCCAGACCGGTGCCGATGACGGCGACACCGTCACGCTCACCATCACCGGGCTTGATCTGTCGGATGCGACCGGCGCGGACATTTCCGATGCCGCCGATGCGGCGACCGCGCTCGGCGATGTCGATGACGCGCTGGCCGCGGTCAACACCACCCGCGCGTCGCTGGGCGCCGGGCAGAGCCGCCTGCAATCGGTGGTCAACAACCTGACCAACAACATCAACAACCTGTCCGACGCGCGCAGCCGCATCGAGGACACGGATTTCTCGGTCGAAACCACCAACCTCGCCAAGGCCCAGATCCTGAGCCAGGCGGCGACCGCGATGCTCGCCCAGGCCAATCAGAGCGCCTCGGGCGTGCTCAACCTGCTGCGCTGAGGCGCGGCAGCGATGTGACGTCGCGTTTGTTTCAGTAACCGTTGCGTAGCGGATACCACCCGGCCCCCGGCGCCCCCAACGCGCCGGGGGCCTTTGCATGTCTGGGACCGGGCATCGGATCGGGACGCGCAGCGGCGCACCGATGGTCGCGCTGGTGACGATGTTGCGGGGGGGGGGCCGGAGGTGGGGGCGCGCGGCTCAGCCGGTCTGGCGGGCGAGCGCGTCCCGGAGCTTCTGGTGCGCGGCCTTTTTGATCTGGCAGATCCGCGCCGCGCCGACGCCCAGCACCTGGCCGATCTCCTCCAGATTCAGCTCCTCGACATAATAAAGCTGGATCACCTGCGCCTCGCGCGCCGACAGGGTGGCGATGGCGGCGGTCAGCGCGCGGTGCAGATCCTCCTGCTCCAGCGTCGCAAACGGGTCCGGCTCGTCGCTCATGAACCAGGGGCTGTCATCGGCATAGACGCCGTCGATCGGCTCCATCCGCACCGGCCGCGCATCGAGATAGTCGGTGCGCAGCCGGTCGCGCGTCACGCCCAGCCGTTCGGCCAGTTCGGCCTCGGTCGCCGGGCGGCCATAAGCGGCGGCGAGCGCCGCCTCCGCCTCGGCCAGCGCGCGCCGGCGGCGCATCGCGCCCCGGGTCAGCGTCGCCTGCCGGCGCAGCGCATCGATCATCGCGCCGCGAATGCGCGTCGCCAGATATTGGGCGAAGGTCACCTGACCGCGATCCTCGAAACTGGCGGCGGCCTCGACCAGCGCGACCAGCCCGGTCTGGATCAGATCCTCGACCTCGACCGCGTTCGACACCGAACCATGGACGTGCCAGGCGATGCGGCGGACGAGCGGCATATGCGCGCGGATCATCGCCTCGTTGCCGGCGGGCCGGCCGGGACGGTCATAGACGAGCGGCATGATGGGGGCAGTGGCCATATCGGTTCCTCAGGCCGCGAGTTGCTGGGGCGCGCCGATCACGGCGACGACGTCGACCGGCTTGTCGTCCGGCACTTCGAGAAAGCTCATCACCGGCGTGTCGGGCAGCGCGGTCCTGACCAGCTTGCGCAGCGCGATGCGGATGCCCGGCTGCACGATCAGCGCAAAGGGCCGCGCCTCGGCGATCAGCGGCTGCGCCGCCTGATGCAGCGAATCGAGGATGCGGCGGCCAAGCTCGGGATCGATCATGTGGCGGCGGGCGGGATCGGACCGCACCGCCTGCCCCAGCACGGCCTCCAGCCCGGCCTCGAGCGTCATCACGCGCAGCGGCTCGCGCGGGGCGCACAGCTTCTGGATGATCAGCGGGCCGAGATCGGGGCGGATCGCCTCCGCCAGCTCCTCGGCATCGAGCGTCCGCTGCGCAGCGACCGCGATCGCGGCACCGATGCGGCGGAACTCGCGGATCGGGATGTTTTCCGCCAGCAGCGCGCGCAACACCTGGGTCAGCACGGTGAGCGGCACCGGATTGGGCGACAGCGAGGCGACCAGCTGCGCCGCCTGCTCCTTCAGCCGGTCGAGCAGGCTCTGCACCTCGTCGGGGCCGAGCAGATCGGCGGCATGGGTGCCGAGCAGATGGTTGAGATGGGTGGCGATCACGGTGCCGCTGTCGACGACCATATAGCCCTGCGCGGTCGCCGCGTCGGCATCGGCGGCGGCAATCCAGGTCGCGTCAAGGCCGAAGGTCGGGTCGCGCGCCGCCCGGCCGCGCAGGCTGCCGACCGCCTGGCCGGTGTCGAGCGCCAGCATCTCGTCGGGCGCGACCTCGTCCTCGCCCACGACCACGCCGTTGACGAGCACGCGGTAGCGATAGGGGGCAAGGCCGATATTGTCGCGCACCCGGACCTGCGGCACGACAAAGCCCAGCTCCTTCGACAGCTGACGCCTGACGCCGGTGATCCGCGCCATCAGCGGCGCGCCTGCGCGGTCATCGACCATCGGCACCAGCCCATAGCCGATTTCCAGATTGACCTGCATCGCATCGGCGACTTCCGACCAGTCGATGCGGCTGATGTCTGCGGGTTCCTCGGCCACCGGGGCGGGCGCGGCATCGGCGCGCGCCTTGGCACGGGCGAGCGCCCAGGCGGCAAGCCCGGCAATCGCCGCCGCCGGCAGCAGCAACAGCCCCGGCATCCCCGGCAGCAGGCCAAGCAGGGCAAGGATGGCCGCCACCGGCGCCCAGGTGCGCGGGCTGGCGAACTGGCTGCCGATCTGGCCGGCAAGATCATGCGCGGAGGCGACGCGGGTGACGATCGCCGCCGCCGCGATCGACAGCAGCAGCGCCGGGATCTGCGCGACCAGCGCATCGCCGACCGCGAGCAGCACATAGGCGCGCGCCGCATCACCGATGCCCAGCCCGTGGCTCGCAACCCCGATCACCAGCCCGCCCAGCACATTGACGCCAAGGATCAGCAGCGCGGCGATGGCATCGCCCTTCACGAACTTGGACGAACCGTCCATCGAGCCGTAGAAATCGGCCTCGGTCGCCACTTCGACGCGGCGGGCCTTGGCCTCGTCGGGGGTAATCAGCCCGGCATTGAGATCGGCATCGATCGCCATCTGCTTGCCCGGCAGCGCATCGAGGGTGAAGCGCGCCGACACTTCCGACACGCGCCCCGCGCCCTTGGTGATCACCACCATGTTGATGATGACCAGAATGGCAAAGACGAGCAGGCCGACGACATAGTCGCCGCCGATCAGGAAGCTGCCGAACGCCTCGATCACATGGCCGGCGGCGGCATTGCCTTCATGCCCGTGGACGAGGACGACGCGCGTGGAAGCGACGTTGAGCGCCAGCCGGAACAGAGTGGCGAGCAGCAGCACGGTCGGGAAGCTTGAAAAATCGAGCGGCTTTTCGGCGTTGAGCGCGACCATCAGCACCGCGACCGAAATCATGATGTTGAGGATGAAGAACAGGTCGAGCAGCGCCGCCGGGATCGGCACGACCATCAGCAGGACGAGCAGCAAGATGCCCGCCGGCAGCGCGGCGACCCGGCCGGCGCGGCCGGCAAGCGCCGGGGTGAGTGTCAGGCTGGCCATGATCTCAGCCCCCTATGCCGGCAAGCATCAGATAGGCGAGCCGCGCCGTATCCGGCCTGGGGCGCAGCAGGCTGTCGCGCGTCCGCCCGCGCGCCAGCAGATCATCGAGCGTGGTGCGCGCACCGGCATCGGCATCGGCGGGGGGGGGCATCACCGCCCGCGCGAACCGGGCCGGCGCGGCGGCGGCAAGATCCGGCATCATGTCCGGCAAGGGATTGCCGCCCCCGGCAAGCCGGGCACCGCGGTGCAGCCGCTCGGCAAAGCGGCCATGGATTTCGGCCACCGAACGCGCGCGGCCATCGGGGGCGAAGAACACGCCGCGATTGGCGGCGGCGGCGGCCGGAAACATCCGCGCCGCCGGCTGGTCGGGATCGCTGTCGAGCGCGGCGATGAAGCGGCGCGCGCCGCCCAGCCCGAGGAAATGGGCCATATAGAGATCGGCCGGGCCCATATCGCGGCCGAAGCGCGCTTCCAGCTCGGCCTTGTTGTCGGCGGCATGTTCGGCGGCCATCAGCGCCGCCGTGCGCGGATCGCGGCGCAGGTCGAGGATCGCGCGGCGCAGGCCCGGATCGGCGACATGGAAGCGGCCGCCCGGCCCCGCGCTGATCGCCTCTGCCGCCCAGCCAAGGCCATGCGCCGCGCCGTGGCGCTGGACGATGCCCAGCCAGCTCTGGTCGATGAACTGGTACAGCCCCTCGGCGCTGCTGGTCGCGGCGCGCGCATCGGGGCGCATCGCCGATTCGACCTGCGCCTGACCGAGCAGATAGCTGAAATCCATCCCGGTCCGCGCCGCCGCCACCGCGATGGCGGAATGCACTCCGCCGGGCCGGTCCTGAACGCTGAAGCTGGCGATCGTCATGCACGCATCCCGTTGATTCGGGATCGGTTGAGCAAAGATCGTGCCAGAAACCGCCTGCTGGTCGGGGACGGCGCGGCGGCCCCTCAAGCCCCCAGGTCGCCGCACCGCCCCCGTGGCACCGCCCCGGTCGCGCACAGCGGCAGCGCGCCCGGACCGGCGACCCGTCCTCCTCCCCGCGGGCGACCGGGGGAGGAAGTCTCGTTCATGCCGCAGCGCGCGGCATGGATGGATTATGCCGCCGCCCGCGGCGCATAGGCGACCGGCATGGTGCCGGTCAGCGCCTCAAGCCGCTGGCGGACATTGGCGCTCATCAGATTGACATAGACCCGCGCCTGTTCGTTGAGGCGCATCGCCTGTTCGGCGAGCGCGCGTTCATCGGGGGTCAGCGGATTGTCCTGCCCCGAAGCGAGCAGCGCGATGCCGCGTTCCTTGATGTCGGTCGCCTCGGCCAGCGCGGCGATGTCGAACGCCCTGAGCGCTGCAAGTTCGGCGTTCAGCGACGCGATCACCTGCGCCAACGCATCAATCCTGCTCATCGCGTCGTGCCCATAGCATCTGTGCCGCGATCAGCCGGTCGGCGATCTTGGCAGGCGTGATCGGAAAGCGGCCCTCTTCGAGCGCGCGGCGAATCTCGGCAACCCGGTCGGCATCGACGGGCGGGCGGGCCGCCATCTCCCGCGCGGCGCGGCGCGTGTCGGCGAGCGCATCGGCGCGGGCGGCGGACGCCTGTTCGGGCTGACGGGCGGATGGCGCCCCCGGTCCGTTGATCGGGCCCACCCGCGTCAGGGCGGATTTGATGCTGATCGGATCCACCACCCCCTGCCTCCTTTGCCATGGTTGCCGGTCCTGAGGCTCAATACGGCCGGATCGGCGGGGGCTTTAACCGCGCGGCAAAGTTTTTTCAGCGCGCCGGCAGCAGCGCCCGCCCCGGCGCGACGGCAATCGCCTGAACGGGCGCGCGCGCGCCATCGACCTTGACGGCAATGCGCGCACCGGCGGCGGCATCGGCCATGGCGACGGCTTCGGCCGACACCGAAAATCCCGGCTGTTCGCTGGCGAGCGTCACCGGATCGCCGCGCCGGATCACCAGCTCGGCGGCGCGGGGCGCGGGCGGGGCGGCGGCCTGAGCGGTGGGCTGGGCG
>DBAW01000215.1:7870-17700 GCA_002291855.1 Sphingomonas sp. UBA1000 | reverse complement strand
TGTGCGCCAATGGCTTATGACTGAAGTTGCGGCTTCCCATCGGTGCATTCCGCCGCCAAGACGGGCGTGGCCGGCTAGAGCGGGCCGGCGAGAGCGGGCCGGCAAGAGGGGGCCGGCAAGACAGGGGGCAGCGATGGCGGACTGGATGATCGGGGTGCTGGGCGGGTCGGGCCTGTATGCGATCGATGCGCTTGACGACGCCCGGTGGCAGCGGGTCGACACGCCCTGGGGGCCGCCGTCGGACGAGATCCTGACCGGGCGGATCGGCGGCATCGGTTTTGCGTTCCTGCCCCGCCACGGGCGCGGCCACCGTATCGCCCCGGCGGAAATCAACGCCCGCGCCAATATCGATGCGCTCAAGCGGCTGGGCTGCACCGATGTGCTCGCTTTGTCGGCAGTGGGGTCGCTGCGCGAGGAGATTGCACCCGGCGATTTCGTCGCGGTCGACCAGTTTATCGACCGCACCGCCGGGCGGCCGCAGAGCTTTTTCGGCACCGGGATGGTCGCCCATGTGTCGCTGGCCGATCCGGTCTGCCCGCGCCTGTCCGCGCTTGCCGCCGCGGCCGGGCAGGCCGCCGGGGCAAGGGTCGCGCCGCGCGGCACCTATGTGGCGATCGAAGGCCCGCAATTCTCGACCCGCGCCGAAAGCCATCTTTACCGCAGCTGGGGGGCGGATGTGATCGGCATGACCGCGCTGCCCGAGGCGCGGCTCGCCCGCGAGGCGGAACTGCCCTATGCGCTGATCGGCATGGCGACCGATTATGATTGCTGGCGCGCCGGCGAGGCGCATGTCGAGGTTGATGCCGTGCTGGCCGTCATGCACGCCAATGCGGCGCGCGCGCGGCGGCTGATCACCGAACTGGCCGCGGCCTTGCCGGCCATGCGCGCGCCCAGCCCGATCGACACCTGCCTCGATGCCGCGCTGATCACCGCGCCCGAGGCGCGCGATCCGGCGCTGCTGGCAAGGCTGGATGCGATCACCGCGCGGGTGCTTGGGCAAAGGGGAGACTGATGACACTGACATTGTTCGATTATTACCGGTCCTCGGCCAGCTACCGGGTGCGGATCGGCCTCAATCTCAAGGGGCTCGCCTATCGCCGCGTCGATGTGTCGCTGCTCGACGGCGCGCAGCGGTCGGACGAAAATCTGGCCCGCAACCCGCAGGGTTTCGTGCCCACGCTCGATATCGATGGCACGCCGGTCAGCCAGTCGCTGGCGATCCTCGACTGGCTGGATCAGGCGTATCCCGAACCGGCCTTGCTGCCGGCGGCACCGCTTGCCCGCGCGCAGGTGATGGCGCGCGCGCTGCTGATCGCCTGCGACATCCATCCGCTCAACAATCTGCGCGTGCTCGGCTATCTGAAGCGCCAGCTGGGCGCAGACGACGCGCAGCGCGACGACTGGTATCGCCACTGGGTGCGCGAGGGCTTTGTCGCGCTGGAGCGGATGGCGGAAGGCTGTGGCCGCTATCTGGGCGGCGACCGCCCCGACCTGTCCGACATCTGCCTGGTGCCGCAGATGTTCAACGCGCGCCGCTTCAACCTCGATCTGACGCCGTTCCCGACGCTGGTCAGGGTTGACGCAGCGTTGCAGCAGGTGGAGGCGTTCGCCGCCGCCCATCCCGACCGGGTCGGCGCTGGCTGAGGATCCTGTCTTGCTTCTGCTGCTTTCGCTGTCTCTGGGCGCGGCCCCCGATATCGTCGTCACCGGCCGCGATCTTGCCGCCTTGGGCGGGGAGGCGGTGGCGGCGCGGGCGGTGATCGACCGTGCGCGCCTGACCGGGACGGCGAGCGGCCGGCTTGAGGATGTGCTGCGCGACGTTGCCGGATTGCAGCAGTTTCGCCGGTCCGACGCGCGCTCGGCCAATCCGACGTCGCAGGGGCTGACGCTGCGCGGGCTGGGCGGCAACGCCGCCAGCCGCGCGCTGCTGGTGCTCGATGGCGTGCCCCAGGCCGATCCGTTCGGCGGCTGGGTGGCGTTTCCCGCCTATCAGCCCGAACGGCTGGGGCGGGTGACGGTGACGCGCGGGGCCGGGCTGTTCGCGCCCGGCGCGCTTGCCGGCACCATCGCGCTCGACAGCGCGACCCCCGATCAGTTGGCCCCGGTCGCGCTGCACATGGCGGGCGGCAGCCGGGGATCGGTGGAGGCCAATGCCGCGCTGACCGGGCAGATGGGGCGCGGCTTTGCCACCGTGTCGGCCGATTATGCGCGCGGCGACGGCTTTGTGCCGATCCGCGCCGGTCAGCGCGGCCCGGCCGACCGCCCCGCCGGGCATGAACAGGCAAGCCTTGGCCTGCGCGCGGTGATCGATATCGGCGGGCAGACCGAGCTGCAGGCGGCGATGCTCGCCTTCACCGACCGGCGCGACCGTGGCCTCGCATTTTCCGACAATCGCAGCGACGGGGCCGATGCGAGCCTGAGGCTGGTCGGCCGCGGCCGCTGGGGCTGGTCGGCGCTCGCTTATGTGCAGGCGCGAGCCTTTGCCAGCGAGTTCGGCGCGCTTGCCGCCGGGCGGACCGCCGTCACCCCGACGCTCGACCAGTATAACACCCCCGCAACCGGGCTGGGCGGGCGGATCGAGGTTCGCCCGCCGCTGGGCGGCGGGGCCGAACTCAGCCTGGGCGGAGACTGGCGCGCGACCGAGGGGCGGACGCTGGAGCTGTTCACTTTTGTGGCCGGGCTGCCGACGCGCCGCCGCGAGGCCGGGGGGCGCAGCGCGGTGCGCGGCGGCTTTGCCGATCTCAGCTGGACGCGCGGCGGCTGGACGCTGAGCGCCGGGGGGCGGATCGACCGCTGGACGATCAGCGGCGGCCGCCTGTCCGAACGCGTGCTCGCCACCGGCGCGGCCGTCACCGACAGCCGCTTTGCCGATCGCGGCGGCTGGGAAGGATCGGGGCGCGCGGGCCTGGCCTTTGCGCCCGGCGGCGGGCTGACCCTCAGGGCCGCCGCTTATACCGGCTGGCGGCTGCCGACGCTCAACGAGCTTTACCGGCCGTTCCGCGTCGGTGCCGATGCGACGGCAGCCAATGCCGCGCTTGCCCCCGAACGGGTGCGCGGGGCGGAGCTTGGCCTTGATTACGCGCTCCGGCCGGAGGTGCGGCTGGGCGTCACCCTGTTCGACAACCGGCTCGACGGGGCGATCGCCAATGTCACCATCGCGCGCGGGCCGGGGCAGTTTCCGGGCGTGGGCTTTGTGTCCGCGGCCGGCGTCTATCGCCGCCGCGAAAATCTGGATGCGGTGCGCGCGCGCGGGGTGGAACTGGATGGCGCGGCCCGGCTCGGCCGCTGGACGGCGGCGCTGTCCTATGCCCATGCCGATGCGGTGGTGCGCGGCGTCGGGCTGTCGGCGGCTCTGGATGGCCTGCGCCCCGCCCAGACGCCGCGTCACATGGCCTCGGCGACGCTCGGCTGGGATGACGGCGCGGCCGGCGGGCGGCAGCCGGCCGCGGCATCGGTCACGTTGCGCTATGTCGGTGCGCAGTTCGAGGATGACCAGAATCAGCGGCAGCTTGGCGATGCGCTGACCCTCGATGCGCGGCTGACGGTGCCGCTGCTGCGCGGGCTGGCGGTCGAGGCGCGGGCCGAAAACCTCACCGATGCGCTGGTCGCCGCCGCGATCTCGGCCGATGGCATCGTCGAACGCGCGACGCCGCGCACCCTGTGGCTGGGCCTGCGCGCGGCGCTGTGACGATCGTTTAAGCCCCGCGCGCTCAGGGCTTTCCCGCCATCAGCGCGGCGGCGCGGTCGGCGGTCACCACTTCGGCATATTTGGCCTGCAGGTCGAACAGATTGGCCTCGTGCGGGGCGGGGTGGCGGTCGCCACAGGCATCGCTGACCACGAACGGCGCATAGCCGTGCTGGAGCGCGTCGAGCGCGGTCGCGCGGATGCAGCCCGAGGTCGAGAAGCCGGTGATGACCAATGTGTCGATCCGCCGCGCGGCGAGGTCGGTCGCCAGCGTCGTCCCGAAAAACGCCGAGGCATAATGTTTGGTCAGCACCAGCTCATCGGCGCGCGGGGCGATCTGGTCGGGGATGCGGGCAAATGGCGATCCTTCGACGAACGCGCGCAGCGCCGGCAGCTTGCGCCAGAACAGCCCGCCATCGGCCCCGTCCGCCCGGTAGCTGACGACCGTGTAGATGACCGGCACCCCCCGGTCGCGCGCGACGCCGAGCAGCCGGGCAATCACCGGCAGCGCATGTTCGCCGCCGGCATAGATGGGGGCCGCCGGATCGACATAGCCGGTCACCGCATCGACGACGATCAGCGCCGGGCGCGCGCCAAAGGGCAGCGAGCCGCGAAAATCGGCCCCGTAGCTGTCGGCCAGCCCGGTCATCAGATCGCCCCGGCGGCGGCCAGTGCGTCCAGATCGGCCGCGCTCAGCCCCAGAAGCTCGCCATAGACCTCGCGATTGTGCTGGCCGACCGTCGCGGGGGCGGCGCTGCGCACATCGCTTGGCGTGTCGGACAGTTTGGGAAAGGCGTTCTGCATCTTGACCGGTCCCCAGCGTTCGGTCGCCACCTCGATCACCGCCTTGCGCGCGGCGAAATGCGGATCTTCGAGCATTTCGGGCGCACGATAGATTTTTCCCGCCGGGATGGAATGGGCGATCATCAGCGCCTCGACCTCGGCGACGGTCAGCGTCAGCGTCCAGTCTTCGATGATCTGGTCGAGCCGGTCCTGATTGCGGCCGCGCGCGACATGATCGACATAATCGGGATCGGTTGCCAGTTCGGGCCGGCCCATTGCCGCGCACAGCCGGGCGAACACCGCATCCTGATTGGCGCCGATCAGATATTCGCCGTCGCGGCAGCGATAGACGTTCGACGGCGCGATGCCCGGCAGCTTCGACCCCGATCGTTCGCGGATATAGCCGGACAGCTGATATTCGGGGATCAGGCTTTCCATCACCTGCAGCACCGCCTCATACAGCGCCGAATCGACCACCTGGCCGCGCCCGGTGCGTTCGCGGGCGTGCAGCGCTGCCAGCGCGCCCAGACAGCCATAGGTCGCCGCCAGGCTGTCGCCGATCGACACCCCCATGCGGCTGGGCGGCCGGTCGGGATCGCCGACGATGTAGCGCCAGCCGCCCATCGCCTCGCCAATGCCGCCAAAGCCGGCACGCGCCGAATAGGGCCCGCTCTGGCCATAGCCGGAGACGCGCACGATGATCAGGCGCGGGTTGAGCGCGTGGAGCGCATCCGGCCCCAGCCCCCATTTCTCCATCGTGCCGGGCTTGAAATTCTCGATCAGGATATCGGCCCCGGCCGCCAGCCGGCGGACCAGATCCTGCCCCGCGGGCACGCGCAGATTGGCGCTGACCGAGCGCTTGTTGCGCGACACCACCTCCCACCACAGTTTGTGTTCGCCCCGGCCCCAGGCGCGCATCGGATCGCCTGCGCCGGGCGGCTCGACCTTGATGACATCGGCGCCCATGTCGCCCAGCAGCTGGCCGCAGAACGGGCCGGCGATCAGCTGGCCCAGTTCGACGACGCGGATTCCGGCAAGTGCGCCCGCCATCACGCCGCCTCCGCCTTGCGGGTCCAGACCGGCGGGCGCGGCGCGGGCAGGCCGGTGTCGCTGAGCGACGCCGCGCGCAGCGCCTCGATCGACGGGCCATGGTTGAACAGCGGCAGCGGTCCTGACCGCCCGGCCTCGATCTCCGCGCGCAGTGCCGCGGTCGCCGCCTGATCGACCTGGCCGTCGGTGACGACGACGCCGTAACGCCGCGCGCCGGCCACCGTCACCAGCCCCTCGCGCACCTCGCGCGCGACCAGATCGGGGTCGCGCGCCAGCGGGTCGCCCCAGCCGCCGCCGCCCCAGGTGATGAAGTGCAGCTGGTCGCCCGCCTCGACTTCGACATCCTCGACCTTGTTGCCGATGATCGTCTGCGTCCCGTCGGCCTTTTCCAGGATCTTGCGCGCCCGCGCCCCCGGCTCGCCGCCATTGACGCCCCAGGGATGAGTGAACCAGCGATCGTCATGGATGGCGATCATGCCGGGTTCGAGGAACCGGTAGGTCATGTGGATGCCGTTGCCGCCCCGGTGCAGCCCCGCGCCGCCCGAATCGGGTTCGGTTTCGTAGCGTTCGATCCGCAGCGGGAAATAGCGTTCGAGAAACTCGTTGGGCACGTTGGTAAAGCCCGGCCACAACGAATGGCCGTCCGGCCCGTCGCCCAGCGGCCGCCCCGGAATGCCGCCAAAGCCGATCTGGAACAGCTGGAAATAGCGGTCCTCGGCATCGGTGCCCGAATAGAAGAGATGCGGGCTGGACGAGAATCCCGCCGCGTTCAGGAACTCCGGCGTCTTCTGGCCGAGCAGCCCGCCCAGAATGTCGAAAATCCGCCCCAGCGCATGGGTGCGCCCCGACAATGCGGCGGGGAAGCGCGGCTTGAGCAGCGAGCCTTCGGGGATGCGGACCTCGATCAGATCGTAAAACCCGTCATTGAACAGGATCTGCGGGTCGAAGACCATGATCATGTAGATGCCGAAGAACATCTTGAACATGTTTTCGTTGAGGAAGAAGTTGATCGACGCGCGCGACTGCGGGTCGGTGCCGTCGAAATCCAGGATCACCTTCTCGCCCTCGCGCCACATGGTGCAGCGGATGCGATAGGGACCGAACCCCAGCCCGTCGTCGCAGATATGATCTTCGAAACTGACCGGTTCCTCGCCGATTGCGGTCGTGATCAGCTGCTTCATCGCGCGGTGGTTGCGGGCGAGCAGCTCCTGGGTAGCGGCGACATAGAGATCCTCGCCGAACCGGTCGGCCATCTCGACCACGCGCCGCGCCGCCACCCGGCAGGCGGCGATCAGCGCGTTGAGATCGGCCTTGCACCAATCAGGCTTGCGCGTCTGGTGCATGACCAGCCTGACCAGATCGGCATTGTAGACGCCGCGCGCATAGATTTTGACCGGCGGGATGCGCACCCCTTCTTCAAAGATCGCGCGCGCGGTGATCGGCATCGATCCCGGCACCTTGCCGCCAATGTCGGACTGGTGGCCGAACATCGCCGTATAGGCGAGCAGCCGCCCGCCCCGGAACACCGGCAGCAGCACCAGCCAGTCATTGGAATGGCTGATCGCGCCGTCGCAGCTATAGGGATCGGACAGGAAGAACATGTCCCCGTCCTCGACCGTGCCGTCATAGCCGGCGAGGAAGCCGCCGATGAACGAGCCGAATTGGCCGACGATCATCCGGCCCTGATGGTCGGCGATCAGCGGAAAGGCGTCGCCCTGTTCGCGGATGCCCGGCGACATGGCGGTGCGCACCAGCGTCGCGTCCATTTCGGTGCGGGCGTTGCGCAGCGCATTTTCGATGATGTCGAGCGTCACCGGATCGACGCGCGTGGCGGCAAAGGGAGTGGCGTTGGTTTGGATGATGGTGGCGGGCATCGGGTCGCTCCCTCAGGCCGGGGTGATCAGGATGTTGCCGACCCGGTCGACGGTCGCGACATGGCCGGATTCGATGAGCGTGGTGGAATCCATCTCGGTGACGATGGCGGGGCCGGGGATCACGTCGCCGGCGCGCAGCCGCGCCCGGTCATAGATCACCGCTGCCTGTTCGCGCCCGTCCATCCACAGCAGATGGTCGCGGATGCGCGCGGCCGCCGGGTTGCCGTCGCCCTGCGGCAGCTCGGCCGCCGGCAGGTCGAGCGCCCGGCCCAGCGCCACGGCGCGCAGATTGACGATCTCGTGCGCGGTTTCCATGTTGAAGGTGAACAGGCGCAGATGCTCGGCATCGAAGCGCGCGGTCAGCCCGGCAATCCCGTCGCGGCGCAGCGTCGCCGGATCGATGGTCAGCGCGACCTCGAACGCCTGGCCCTGATAGCGGACATCGACTTCGAACAGGCTGGTGATGTCGCCATCCGCCACGCCGTCGGCGGCCAGCTCGGCGCGGGTCTGCGCCGCCATCTCGTCGAGCACGGCGATCAGCTCGGCCTCGTCGGTCTGGTGAGCAAGCCGCGAGAAGGAGCGCGCGGTTTCGGTGCGCACCCGCGTCGTCGCGTCGCCGAGCGCGCACAGCACGCCGGGCGACACCGGCGACACGGCGGGCCAGCTGCCCATCAGCCGCGCGACCGCGTTGACATGCAGCGGCCCGGCCCCGCCAAAGCCCATCAGCGCGAAATCGCGCGGATCATAGCCCTGCTGGACCGAGATCATCCGAAGCGCGCCGAACATGTTTTCGTTGACGATGTCGATGATCCCGCGCGCCGCCGCCATCAGGTCGATGCCCAGCGCATCGGCGATGGTCTGCACCGCGCGCCGCGCCCCCGCCCGGTCGAGCGTGAAGGTGCCGCCAAGCAGGTTTTCGGGCAGATAGCCGAGCACGACATTGGCGTCGGTGACGGTCGGCAGCGTGCCGCCCTTGCCATAGGCGACCGGGCCGGGCACCGCGCCCGCCGATTGCGGCCCGACGCGCAGCGCCCCGGTCAGTTCGGGCACATAGGCGATCGAGCCGCCGCCCGCGCCAACGGTTTTGACGTCGAGCGCGGAGGCGCGGACCGCGAGATGGCCGACCTCGGTCGTGCGCTGGCGGCGCGGCTCCAGATTTTCGATCAGCGCGACATCGGTGGAGGTGCCGCCGACATCGAGGGTCAGGATGTTGCGCAGCCCGGCATGGCGCGCCACCCACAGCGCGCCGGTCACGCCGCCCGCCGGGCCGGACATCAGGATGTTGACCGGATGCTCCTCGGCCTTTTCCGACGACATCAGCCCGCCATCGGAGCGCAGCAGCGCGATCTTGCCGGCCATGCCGGTCTCGCGCAGCTTGGTGCGCAGATTGCTGACATAGCGCGAGACGACCGGCCGCACCGAGGCGTTGGCGACTGTCGACAGCGTGCGCTCATATTCCTGCATCTCGGGCAGGACCTCATGGCTGAGCGAGACCGGCACGCCGGGCAGGATCTCGGCCGCCAGGTCGCCGATCCGCCGTTCATGCGCGCCGTTCACATAGGCGTTGATCAGCGACACCGTCACCGCCTCGACCCCGGCGGCCTTGAGCTGTTCAAGCGCGCGGCGCGCCCCGGCTTCGTCGAGCGGGCGCACCTCGGCCCCGTCGGCACCGATCCGCCCGCCGACCGCAATCGTGTCCTCAAGCGCTGCCAGCGGCTTCGGCTTGGGCCAGATGATCCAGCCGGCCAGCCCGCCGGGGACGAAGCTGCGCGCGATCTGCATGATGTCGCGATAGCCTTCGGTCACGATCAGCCCGACGCGCGCGCCCTTGCCCTCCAGCACCGCATTGGTCGCCACCGTCGTGCCGTGCAGGAAAATCTCGATCTGCGCCGGGTCGATGCCGGCGGTGGCGCAGATCTGGCGGACGCCGTTCAGAATGCCGACCGAGCTGTCGGCGGGCGTCGACGGCGTCTTGTCGCGCCAGAAGCGACCGGTTGATTCGTCGAACAGCAGCAGGTCGGTAAAGGTGCCGCCGACGTCGACGCCCAGGCGATAGGCCATGTCTTCCCCTCTTTCAGATTGCGCGCGCGGGGAAGGGGCCGGCCCGGCCCATCATCCCCGGCAGATCCTTGTCCATGATGCCGGCCAGCCAGCGACCGGCCTCGATCAGCCGTTCAAGATCAAGCCCGGTCGCGATCCCCGACCGGTCGAGCATGTAGATCACGTCCTCGGTCGCGACATTGCCCGCCGCGCCTTTGGCGAACGGGCAGCCGCCCAGCCCGCCCAGCGCGGTGTCGATGGTCGCCGCCCCGGCCTCGATCGCCGCCCAGACATTGGCGATGCCGGTGCCGCGGGTGTTGTGCAGGTGCACGCGCACCGGAAGCGGCGCGACGGCCGCGCGCACGCGCCGCACCAGCCGCGCCACCGCCGCCGGCACC
>DBAW01000215.1:0-7443 GCA_002291855.1 Sphingomonas sp. UBA1000 | reverse complement strand
CGGCAATCGCCACCACCCGGTCCTCGGCCACCTCGCCTTCATAAGGGCAGCCGAAACTGGCGGCGATCGTCGCCTGGCCGCTGCGCCCGGCGGCGCGGGCGGCGGCGATGATATCGGCTGCCACCGCCACCGATTCGTCGCTGGTCTGGCCCTGATTGGCGATGGCGAACCGGTCGGTCGCGACGCACACCGCGCCCAGCTGTCCGATCCGCGGATGGGCAAGCGCGCGTTCGGCCCCGCGCGCGTTGAGCACCAGCCCGATAAAGGTCATGTCGGGCCGGTCGGGCAGGGCGGCGGCGACGTCATCGGCATCGGCCATTTGCGGCACGCGGCGCGGGTTGACGAAGCTCGCCGCCTCGATCCGCCGCGCGCCGCACGCGATCAGCCGGTCGATCAGCGCCAGCTTGTCGGCCGTCGCCACGATCCGGGCTTCATTCTGCAGGCCGTCGCGCGGGCCGACTTCGACGATCTCGATGTTCATCACCCGCTTTTGTATACAAAGAGCGCGGATGTGCAAGCTCTGCTCAATCCGTGCCGGGCGGGGTGGCGGCGCTGTCCGCGCTCCCGTCGCGGCCGGCCATCGAGGCGCGATAGGCGTCCGAATAGGCGTGGAAGGCGCGGCGGATATGGCTGGCCATCACCGCCTGCGCCCATTCGCCGTCGCGGCGCGAAAAGGCGAGGATCAGCTCGTCATGCTCGGCGACCGAGCGGGCGATCTGCTGGGCGTCATATTGGCGCGCGGTGCGCGCGACGACCGGCTGTTCGACGATTCCGGTCAGCAGCTGCGCGAGGCTGGTCGAGGCCGCTGCCGTCAGCACGATGCCGTGAAAGGCCCGGTTGTGCTCGAGAAACGTCGGCACATCCAGCTCCGGGCCGGAGATGGCGCGGCGCATCGCGGCATTGTGGCGTTCGAGTGCGGCCATGCCGGCGGCGTCGATCCGGGTCGCGGCGCGGGCGGCGGCGCGCCCTTCCAATATGCCGCGCAGCGTGAAGCTCTCCTCCACTTCGTCGAACGACCATTCGTTGACGAAGGTGCGCTGCGAATCGCTGCGGCGGACAAAGCGTTCAACCTCCAGCCGGCGCAGCGCCTCGCGCACCGGGGTGCGCGACACGCCACACGCCTCGGCCAGATGCTCTTCCCGGATCTGTGCGCCCGGCGGCAGCATTCCGGCCAGAATCTCGGCGCGGATGAAGCGATAGGCAAGGTCAGACGCGCGCGACATGGCACTTCTCCGGGGGGACTTGACGGGTTGGGTTTGTATACAATAGCGTCCGGCCTTGAAAGAGAGGGGCCATGTGGTGCCGCATCGCATCAAGGTGATCGCAGCCATGCCGGTCAACGGCGCGCGCACGGCGATGCCGGGGTCGCTGGGCGTCGGCCATCGCGCGCGTTGCTCCTCAAGGTCTGAACCCGGCCCGGCCGATATCCGCAGAGCCGGGCCATGACCAGTTCTGCCGTCGCTGCCGGCTTTGCCGGGCCGGGTGCCGGCTGGCGGGCGCGCGGGGCAGGTCCGATGCTGAATATTGGGGGGACGACATGACGAACAACACCATTGCGGGCCGCAAATTTCTGGGGCTGCTGACCGGCATATCCGCGACCGCGCTCTTGCCGGCACCGCTGCTCGCCCAGGCGGCGCCGGCGCAGGAGGCGGCCGCGCAGTCCGGCGAGCCGGGCGACATCATCATCACCGCGCGGCGGGTGAACGAAACGCTGTCCGAAGTGCCGGCCTCGGTCACCGTCTTCGACGCGCAGACGATTGCGACCGCCAACATCCAGACCGCGTCGGATTTCGTGCAGTTCACCCCCGGCGTCACCATCGTCAGCTCGACCGCTGACGCCGGGGACACGCAGATCAACATTCGCGGCATCAATGGCGCGCGCGACGCCGAAAGCTCGGTCGCGCTGGTCGTCGACGGCATCCTCAAGACCAATGTCGCCGCGCTCGACCAGAATCAGGGCGCGATCCGCCAGATCGAGGTGCTGAAAGGGCCGCAGGGCGCGCTGTACGGGCGCAACGCCGCCGCCGGCGCGATCGTGATCCAGACGCAGAAGCCCACCGACACGCTGACCGGCAATGTCCGGCTGAGCTATGCCAATAACCGCACCATCGACGGCGATGCCACGCTGTCCGGCCCGCTGGGCGAGGGCATCGGCTTCACCCTGTCGGGCAATTATTTCAAGACCGACGGCTTTTTCCGCAACGAGTTTCTGGCCGACCGCAGCTCGGTCGACGACCGCGAAACCTGGAACGTCAATGGCCGCATCGTCGCCGAGCTGGGCGCGGACACCGAACTGGACGTGAAGGCGCGCTATGGCCAGCTGAGCGGTGCGTCGATCGCGTTCAACGCCGCCTTCCACCTGCCCAACTTCGCGGCGGTCAACCCGGCCTTCTATGCCGATGTGAACGACCACCGTTTCCGTTTCTATTCGAACATCCGGCCGACCAACAACCAGAAGACGCTGGAGGCATCGGCCAAGCTCGACCATGATTTCGGCGATATCCGCCTGACCGGCTGGCTGCTCTATTCCGACATCCGCAACAATCTGACCGCCGACGGCACCTCGGCCGATTTCGCCCGCTATATCGGGGCCGCCAATCCGGCCGGGCAGGCGACGGTCAATGCCTGTTTCGCCTCCACCGCGGCGCTGACCGGCTTTCCGCTCAACCCGCCGACCTTTATCGGCCAGATCCCGGTGCCGTTCATCTTCGCACCCGCCAATGGCTCGACCTTCGGCCCCTATTCGCCGACGACCTGCGACGGCACCCAATATCAGGTCCGCAACCAGCGCGACCTGAGCGCGGAGATCCGCCTCGCCTCCGATGGCGACAACCGGCTCGACTGGCAGATCGGGGCCTATTACCTCAACCTGTCGCGCAAGGTCGGGGTCAGCCTGGGCGGCGATACCGGGGCGGGGGTGATCCGCAATCTCTACAACCCGCCAAACTCGGCCAATCCGACGTCGCAGCTGCTTGCCGACCGGTTCAAGACCGATGTCTATGCCGCGTTCGGCTCGCTCGATTTCGAGGCGACCGACAGCCTCAATCTCGGCGTCGCGCTGCGCTATGATGTCGAGGAACGCCGGGTGCGCAGCCTGGTGCCCATCGCGACCGATCCGTTCACCGGCGGGCCGATCAACCCCGGCCAGGCCTTTGGCCCGATCCAGCCGCAGCAGGACAGTTTCAAACAGCTTCAGCCCAAGGTGACGGCGCGGTTCGAGATTCTCGACCGCACCTATCTGTTCGCCAATTGGGGCGTCGGCTTCAAATCCGGCGGGTTCAACAATCAGGGCTCGGCGGCCATCGTCAACGCCAACTTCAACCAGTTTCTGAGCCTCAATCCGCCGGTGCGGATCGACGACCGGTTCCGCAAGGAACGGTCGAGCGCGTTCGAGGCCGGGATCAAGGGGCGCATCGGGCCGATCAACTACAATCTGGCCGGCTATTACACCCGCGTCACCGACATGCAGTTTTTCGAGTTCTTCGTCGGCTCGTTCGGGCTGCTGCGCGTGGTGTCGAACATCGACCGGGTCGACGTGAAAGGGGCCGAGCTCGACGTCAATGTCGAGCTGGTCAAGGGCTGGAAGCTCTATGGCGCGCTCAACGTCACCGACAGCGAGATCAAGCGCAACAGCTCGCGCCCCGACACGGTCGGCAACAAAAGCCCCTATACGGCCGATTACACGCTCAATCTGGGCAGCCAGTGGACGATCCCGATGGGCCGCGAGATCGATTTCATCGCCCGTGCCGATTACCGGCTGACCGGCCCGACCTGGTTCCACACGGTCCAGAATCAGGAACGGCCGACGCTGTTCAGCGGCCTGCTGCCCGGCTCCGCGCTCGCGCTGCCGCCGGTCGTCGGCAATGGCCGCTTCGATGTCGCGCGGCGCGGCGAGTTCGGCGTGCTCGACGTGCGCGCCGGCATCCAGACCGAACGCTGGCGGCTGACCGCCTTTGCCAACAACCTGCTCAACGAGCCGGTGCTGGCCGAGGTCATTCCGGCAATCGAGTTTGGCGGCTCGTTCCTGTCGCCGGGCGCGCGGCGGCTCTACGGCGTCGAGGCCGCCTATAAATTCTGACCCCCTTCGGCCGGTCCGCCACCCCCTGTCCCTGGCCCGGCCGCGTGGCGCCGATCTCCCTTGATCGGCGCCACACCTTTATGAGGCGGACCGGGCGCCGATCTCCCTTGATCGGCGCCACATCCTTTTGGTGCATGCTACCCAGCGCGGCGGCGCAGCGCCCCCAGCCGGCTGGTGATCAGCACGCGGAACTCGGCCGGCAGGATCGCCCAGCTGATCGCGGTGGCAAGGGCGGCAAGGCCGATCCCGCTCAGCCACCAGAGCGGCTGGCGATAATCGAGCAGCGCCCCGGCGGCGGTCCCGGCGACCAGCACCAGCCCGAGCAGCGCGATCCAGCGGCCATGGCTGACCCGGCCGCGCGCGGCGAGCGCCATGGCGATGAAATCGACCGCGCAGCGCAGCGAGAACACGACCGCGCAGCCCATCAGCCCGAATTTGCTCATCCCGACATAGAGCGCCGCCAGATAGGGCGGGATCTGGACCAGCAGCAGCTTGGTCACCAGATCGGGCCGGCCGGTCGCCTGCAGCCAGCTATAGGGGACGACGGCAAAGGCGTTGATCCAGAAACCGAGCAGGATGACGACGCCGACCTCGGCCGACTGGCGGCCCAGCTCGCGCCCGATCCACAGGTCGAAAAACGGATGGATCAGATAGCAGGCGACCAGCACCGGCGCGCTCAGCGCCGCGAGCAGGGCGAGAATGGCATTGTCGGTGAGCGTGATCCGTTCGGCCTCGCTTGCCGTCGGCAGGCGCGGGAACAGCGCGCCCGACAGCGCGCCGGGGATCACCGACAGCCGCTGCGCGAGCTGGAACGGCACCGTGTAGATGGTGACCGCGACCGCACCCAGGATCGCGCCGATGGCGAACCGGTCGAGGATGACGAGCATCGGCCCGAACAGCGCGGTCACCGTCACCCAGCCGCCATAGCCGAGCAGCTGGCGCGCCTCCGGCCCGCTGAACCGCTGGCTCTGGCCGCGCGTCAGCACGTCGCGGCACGCCCACCACAGCATCAGGATCGCGACGCTGCGCGCGGCAAGCGCCGCGGCCAGCAACGGTCCCAGCCGCGGCCCCGACACATAGGCAAGGATCAGCGGCAGGATCTGGAACAGGCTGGTCGACAGGATCGAGATCATGTTCGACTGGAGGAACCGCTCGCGCGCCTGCAGCGCGCCGCTGAGCGTGCCGGTCAGGGTCGCGACCGGCACCGACAGCGCGAGCAGCGGCACGCTTTCGACGATTTCCGGGCGCAGCGCGGCATCGACCTTGAACACATGCGCGAAGAAATAATCGGCCGCGACAAAGAGCACGGCCGCGCCGACCGCGCCCATCAGGATGTTGACCGCAATCGCCGTCCAGAACACGTCGGCCCGCGTCTGCGCGTCCGCATCCTTGAGCGCGGCGATCCGGTAGGTCGTCGCGCGCCCCAGCCCGAGATCGAACAGCCCGAAATAGCCGAGCAGCAGGAACGCGATCGACAGCACGCCGTAACGATCGGCCCCGACCAGCTTCAGATAAAGCGGCACGGTGGCGAGCGCGAGCGCCATCGGCACGATCGCGCCGATCAGATTATAGCTGGTGTTGCGGCCGATGCTCATCGCGGCGGTGCGGGCAGGAACGCCGCCATGCCCCGGTCAGCCGCGCCCGTCGGCCAGATCGAGCAGCGCCCGGCCATAAGCGGTCTTGGCGAACATCTGCCCGCGCGCGCGCAGCTGGTCGACATCGATGAACCCGTTCTTGAACGCGATTTCCTCAAGGCTGGCGATCTGCACGCCCTGCCGTTTCTGGAGCGTGCGGACAAACTCCGACGCTTCGAGCAGATTGTCGTGCGTGCCGGTGTCGAGCCAGGCAAAGCCGCGGTTCATCTGTTCGACGTACAGCTCGCCCAGTTCCATATAGATGCGGTTGAGATCGGTGATCTCCAGCTCGCCGCGCGCCGACGGCTTCACCGTCCGCGCGAACTCGGTCACGCGCTGATCGTAGAAATACAGGCCGGTGACCGCATAGCTCGAACGCGGCACCGCCGGCTTTTCCTCGATCGAGAGCGCCCGGCCGTTCGCATCCAGCTCGACCACGCCATAGGCCTGCGGATCATCGACATGATAGGCAAAGACGGTCGCCCCGGTCGCGCGGTCGCGGGCGCGGTGCAGCAGCCCCGACAGGCCGGCCCCGAAAAAGATGTTGTCGCCCAGCACCAGCGCCGCTGGCCCGCCCGCGACATGTTGCTCGCCGATCAGAAATGCCTGGGCCAGCCCTTCCGGGCGCGGCTGCACGGCATAGCTGATGTTGAGCCCGAACTGCTCGCCAGTGCCGAACAGCCGGGTGTAATTGTCCAGATATTCGGGGCTGGAGATGATCAGGATGTCGCGGATGCCGGCCATCATCAGCACCGACATCGGATAATAGATCATCGGCTTGTCATAGATGGGCAGCAGCTGCTTGTTGATCGCCAGCGTCGCCGGATGCAGCCGCGTGCCCGAGCCGCCGGCCAGGATGATCCCCTTCATAGTCCCTGTCCCTTCCTGTATCGCCCTGTGCCCGCGTCCGCATCCGCGCCCCGCCAGCCGGCCGGTCGCGGCCCCACCCGTCAGCCGGCCTTTTCCGTCAGCCGGTCCACAATCTCGCCGACCGCATCCTGCCAGGGGCGCGGGCTCAGCCCGTGATCGCGGGCGATGCGCGCGGTCGCGAGGCGCGAATTGGCCGGGCGGCGCGCCGGCGTCGGATAGTCGGCGGTGGTGATCGGCTCGACCCGCGTCGTCAGCCCGGCGCGCGCGATCACGAACGCGGCCAGCGCGTGCCAGCTCGCCTCGCCGCCATTGACGAAATGATAGGTGCCGGCCGGCCCGCCACCGGCCGCGATTGCCAGCAGCGCATCGGCAATGTCGATCGCCGAGGTCGGGCAGCCAATCTGGTCGGCGACGACGCGCAGCGTGTCGCGCTCCGCCCCCAGCCGCAGCATCGTCTTGACGAAGTTATGCCCGAACGGGCTGACCACCCAGGCGGTGCGCAGGATGACATGATCGGGATTGGCGGCGCGGACCGCGGCCTCGCCCGCTTCCTTGGTCGCGCCATAGACGCCGAGCGGGGCGACGGGATCATCCTCGTCATACCAGCCCGGCTTGCTGCCATCGAACACATAGTCGGTCGACACATGGATCAGGCGGATGCCCGCCGCCGCGGTCGCCCTGGCGAGTGCTGCGGGCGCGCCGGCATTGACCGCATGGGCGGCATCGGCATCGCTTTCCGCCTTGTCGACCGCGGTATAGGCGGCGCAGTTGATCACCAGCCCCCAGTCGCGCCCGGCCACCGCGCGGGCAAGCGCCTGCGGATCGGCAAGGTCGAGCGTGGCGCGGCCGGGCAGCACGACC
>DBAW01000103.1:2181-3623 GCA_002291855.1 Sphingomonas sp. UBA1000 | reverse complement strand
GCGGGTCGCGGGCATAAAGCTCGCCGGTCGACGGCTCGACGACGTCGCAGAACAGGATCAGCATCGGCGTGGCCGAAAACGGATCGACATAGGCGGCGTCCAGATCCGGCTTCAGGATCATGTCGCTTTCGTTGATCGCCTTCCACCCGGCGATCGACGAGCCGTCGAACATCAGCCCGTCGGTCAGCGCATCCTCGTCCATCACGCCGGCGCACATCGACAGATGCTGCCACTTGCCATGGGGGTCGGTGAAGCGCAGATCGACCCACTCAATCTCTTCGTCCTTGATGCGCTTCAGAATGTCGGCAGCGGTGGTCGGCATCAGTCTGTCCTTGGTGGTGCCCCGGGCCGGCATGGCCGGGGCGGGTGGAAACTGGGGCGTCAGCGCCCCGGAAAAGGCGACACCGGCAGCCGCCCCAAAGCCTGAACCCGCGCCTTACAGCGCGTCATTGTCCCGTTCGCCGGTGCGGATGCGCAGCGCGGTCTCGACCGGCAGGACGAAGATCTTGCCGTCGCCGATGCGCCCGGTCTTGGCGGCGTTGCTGATCGCTTCCACCACCCGCTCGGCCAGTTCGTCGGCAACGACGACCTCCAGCTTCACCTTGGGCAGGAAATCGACGACATATTCGGCGCCGCGATACAGCTCGGTATGGCCTTTCTGGCGGCCAAACCCCTTGGCCTCGGTCACGGTGATGCCGGACACGCCGACTTCGTGCAGCGCCTCCTTCACCTCGTCGAGCTTGAAGGGTTTGATGATCGCTTCGATCTTTTTCACTGGCTGCTCATCCCCCCGGGCGTGTGTCCGCCGCCTGACCCTGCATAAGCCCGCCGCCCGGCGAGTCGCAAGCAAGCGGCGCTGCAAATGCGAAATGTCCCGCCCGTCTGCCCATTTGCTGGGCAGACGGGCGGCAAATGCCGCGCAATTGGGCAGTTTTCCGGTGCCCCCGGCCGGTCAGCGTGTGCCCGCCGATCCGCCCGCACCGACTGCCTGTTGCTGGCTGCGGGCATAATGCGCTTCGCCGGTCACATAGGCGCGCAGCGCCCCCGCCCCCGCCGCATCGACCACGGCGCGGAAACTGACCATCCCGCGCTCGGTCAGCGCGCCATCGCGCACCACCGACGCCCATGCAGCGGCATCGCCCAGCAGGCCCGACCGGCGCAGATCGGGCGTCACCCCGCCGCCGACCGCGCCCGAGCCATGGCACACCGAACAATAGCGCGCGAACAGCCGCTTGCCCGCCAGCACCGTGTCGGCCGATGCGGTCTGGACGGGCGGATCGAACGGCAGCTCGACCGTCTCCGCCGCCGGCAGCCGGGCCTTGCCGCCCAGTTTCAGCACGATCAGGCGCGGGATGCTCGGCACCTGATTGGCCGCGCCGCCGGCCGCCCCCGCGGTCAGCGGCCACGCGCCGCCCCGGCCGGTCGTGAAGGCGACATATTGG
>DBAW01000103.1:0-1837 GCA_002291855.1 Sphingomonas sp. UBA1000 | reverse complement strand
GTGCCATCCAGCGTATAGGTCGCCGGGGCCGCCATAACCCCCGACCGGGTCGGCAGCGACCAGAGCTGGCGGCCACTGTCGGCGGCATAGGCGCGCAACTCGCCCAGCGCTGTGCCCTGAAACACCAGATTGCCCGCCGTCGCCAGCGTGCCGCCATTCCAGGGCGTCGGATAATCGACCCGCCAGCGCGCCCGCCGCGCCGCCGGATCCCAGGCGACCAGCGCGCCGCGCGTCGCGGCGATGGCTGCCTTGACCAATGCCGGGTCGCGCGGCAGCCCGCCCTCGGTCAGGTTCGTGCCGGTGTTGAAGCCGAGCGGGCGCGGCTGATCGTCGCCGGGCAAAAGCGGCGGCAGATAGCCAAAGGCAATGTCGTTGACCGGCAGATAAACCAGCCCCGTTGCCGGGCTGAAGCTCATCGGTTGCCAGCTGTGCGCGCCGATGGGGGCGGGCACGGCCAGAAACGGCTTGCCGGTGCGGTAGAAGCGCGCCTCCGGGGCCTCGACCGGCCGCCAGGTCGCCGGATCATAGCCGGTCGCCCAGTTCACCTTGGTAAACATGTCCGCCGACAGCGGCCGCCCGCTGCGCCGGTCAAGGACGAAGAAAAACCCGTTTTTGGGCGCGTGATACAGTACCGGCCGCCCGTCCAGCTCAGCGAGGATGATCGGCTGGGTCGCGGTATAGTCCCAGGTTTCGCCGGGCGTTTCCTGATAATGCCACAGATATTCGCCGCTGTCGGGGTTGAGCGCCACGATCGACGACAGGAACAGATTGTCGCCTTCGCCCGCCGAGCGCAGGCCATGGTTCCACGGATTGCCGTTGCCGACGCCGATGTAGAGCTGGTCGAGGGCCGCGTCATAGACGATCGCGTCCCACACCGTGCCGCCGCCGCCCGACTGCCGCCACTGGCCGCCGGCCGACCATGTCGCCGCCGCATGGGTGCCAAGCGCTGCATCCGATGCCTCGCCATCGGGCCGCCCGTCCGGGTTGGGGACGGTGTAGAAGCGCCATTTCTTCACGCCGGTCGCCGCGTCATAGGCGGTGACATAGCCGCGCACGCCAAACTCCGCCCCGCCATTGCCGATGACGACCATGTCCTTCACGATCCTCGGCGCGCCGGTGATCGTGTAGGGGCGGGCGGGATCGGTGGTCTGCACGCTCCACAGCTGTCGCCCGGTCGCCGAATCGAGCGCGATCAGCCGCCCGTCGAGCGCGCCGACGAACACGCGCCCCTTCCACACCGCCACGCCGCGATTGACGACGTCGCAACAGGCGCGGACGGCGGTTTCGCCGGGAACCTTGGGGTCGTGCGTCCATAGCAGGCGCCCGGTGCGCGCGTCATAGGCGAACACCTTGGACCATGGGCCGGTCAGATACAGGACGCCGTCGACCATCACCGGGGTCGCTTCCTGGCCGCGCGCATCGGGCAGATCGGCCCACCAGGCGATGCCGAGACTGGCGACATTGCCGGCGTTGATCGCATCAAGGGGGCTGAACCGCCGCTCGTCCGATCCGCCGCCGACCGAGGGCCAGTCGGTGCCATTACCGCCCCTCGCCAGATAGGCGGCATCGACGCCGCTGCCCGGTCTGGCCTTGCCCGACCCCGCACCGCCCGGCGCGCCCGCCAACGCATGGGGATTGGCCACCGCCGCGACGCCGACCATCAGCGCCGCCACCATCACTGCCCGCATCGATCCTCTCCTGCCCAGCTGCCGCGATCATGCGTCGCGGTCATCCGGGTCGGGAGAGTGCCGAGATCAGTTGTAAATCGCTACTTCTTTTTTTGGAAGAACGGCACCGGGAGTTTGTGTTTGGGAAGAGCGGCACCGGCCCGCACCCC
>DBAW01000248.1 GCA_002291855.1 Sphingomonas sp. UBA1000 | reverse complement strand
CGATCAGCGCCGCGTCGGTGACTGCGGGATGTTCGTAAAGCGCGTTTTCGACCTCGATCGAATAGATGTTCTCGCCGCCCCGGATGATGATGTCCTTGGCGCGGTCGACGATGAACAGAAACCCTTCCTCGTCCAGCCGTGCCAGGTCGCCGGTGCGCACCCAGCCGTCGACGAACGTTTCCGCCGACGCCTCGGGCTTGCGCCAATAGGCTTTGACGATCTGCGGCCCCTTTGCCCACAATTCGCCGATTTCGCCCGGCGGCAGCACGGTCACGCCGTCCGCGCCCCGGATCTGCAACTCGGCGACCGGCACCGGTGGCCCGGCGCTGTCGGGGCGGTGCAGATAATCCTCGGCGACATGGCTGGTCACGGTCGCCATCGTCTCGGTCATCCCCCAGCCATTGCCGGGCAGCGCGCCGAATTCCTCGAAGATGCGCCGCACCAGCTCGGGCGCGGAAGGCGCGCCGCCATAGGAGATTGCCTCCAGGCTCGACAGGTCGAACCGCCCGCGTTCCGGATGCTCGATCAGCTGCCAGGCGATGGTCGGCACGCCGCCGGTGATATTCACCCGCTCGCGCTCGATGATCCGCATCGCCTCGAGCGCATCCCAGCGGCGCATGAAGATGGTGGTGTTGCCCGCCGCCATCGCCCCCATCATCGACGCCGAACAGGCGGTGACGTGGAACAGCGGGATGACCAGCAGCCCGACCTTGGGGGCCGGTTCGGGCGGTGCCTCGCCCCGGCGCAGGAAACTGCGCGCGCCGGCATAGGCGCTGGAGAAAATGTTGGTGACGAGATTGCGGTGGGTGCCAAGCGCGCCCTTGGGCTGGCCGGTGGTGCCGCTGGTGTAGAAGATCGTCGCATCATCATCGGCGGCAACCGGCGTGTCGGGTAGCGGCGTTTCGGGCAGCGCGCCCCAGTCACCGGGCGCGCCGATCACATCCTCCAGCCGCTCGGCCCCGGCCGGCGCGGCATCGGCGCGCGCGACGAGCACTGCTGCCAGCTCGGGCAGCTCGGCGCGGTGCGGGGCGATGCGCTGCCAGCGTTCGCTATCGGCGATCAGCATTCGGGACCCGGAATCGGCAAGACCATAGCTCAGCTCCGCGCCCGTCCACCAGGCGTTGAGCGGCACCGCGATCGCACCCAGGCTGACGACCGCGAAAAACGCCACCACCCATTCGGGCAGGTTGCGCATGCAGATCGCCACCCGGTCGCCCTTGCCCACGCCGCGCGCGGCGAGCGCCGCCGCCAGCGCCGCGATCGCCCGGTGCTGCGCCTCGAAGCTGATGCGTTCATCCTCATGGATCGTCGCCAGCCGCGCGCCATGGCCGCGCGCGAACTGGACGAGCAGGCGCAGATTCTCGGGCGCATGCTTCCACACCCGCGTGGGGACGCCGCGAATCACCTGTTCCTCGATCTCGAACCGCTGGCCGGGGGCGCACAGCAGCGCCTGCACCTGATCCAGCGACATCACCGGCCATGCCGTAGCGTTCGCCTCGTTCACCCACTCTCTCCTTTGTCGTCGGGGCTTCGAAACCCTCGCTTTTCCGCGGGATATTGTTGATTTGGACCCGGCTCAAGGCGATAAGCCCGGCAAAAAAATCGGAGGGTATGCAATGCAGGTCGCGGATGCGCGCGCCCACGGATTCGATCCCGACCGGCTGAAGCGGATCGATGCGTTCCTTGCCGAACGCTATCTGGCGACCGGCCGGTTCAAGGGGACGCAGCTGCTGATCAGCCGCGACGGCGTGCCCGTCCATTTCGCCTCCGCCGGCACGATGCGCGACGATGGCCGGCCGATGCAGCCCGACACGCTCTTCCGCATCGCCTCGATGACCAAGCCGGTGACCTCGGTCGCGTTCATGACGCTGGTCGAGGAAGGCCGGGTGATGCTCGACGATCCGGTGCACAAGGTGATCCCCGAATGGCGCGATCTCGGCGTCTATCAGGGCGGCGGCGCAGGCGTGCCGTTCGTCACCCGGCCGCCCGCGACGCCGATGCGGATGATCGACCTGCTGCGCCACACCGCCGGGCTGACCTACAGCTTCCAGAACCGCAGCAATATCGACGCCGCCTATCGCCAGACCCGGATCGAGGGCTGGTGGGGGCCGCATGACCTGGACGGGGTGGTGGCGACGCTCGCGGGCATCCCGCTCGAATTCTCGCCCGGCGAGGCATGGTGCTATTCGGTTGCGACCGACATTCTGGGGCTGGTGATCGAACGGCTGTCGGGCCAGCGGCTCGATGCGTTTTTCGCCGAGCGGATTTTCGGCCCGCTCGGCATGGACGACACGTTTTTCCAGGTGCCGGCCGACCGCATCGACCGGCTGGCCGATTGCTACACATTGCACCCCGAAACCGGCGTCACCCTGCACGACCGGGCCGAGGCCAGCGCCTGGGCGCGCGCGCCGCGCCAGTTTTCGGGCGGCGGCGGGCTGGTGTCGACCGCGGCCGATTATCACCGTTTCTGCCGGATGCTGCTGGATGGCGGCGCGCTTGACGGGGTGCGCATCCTGTCGCCCAAGACCGTCGCCCTGATGACGATGAACCATCTGCCGGGCGGCGGCGATCTGGCCGGCATGTCGCGGGCGCTGTTTTCGGAAGCGACCAATGCCGGTGTCGGCTTCGGCCTTGGCTTTGCCGTCACGATCAACACCGCGCCGACGCTGGTGCCCGGTTCGGTGGGCGAGTTCTACTGGGGCGGCATGTTCTCGACCGCATTCCATGTCGATCCCGTCGAACGGCTGATCTACATCTTCATGACCCAGCTCAGCCCGTCGAGCAGCTGGCCGGTGCGCCGCGAGCTCAAATCCCTCATCTATTCCGCCCTCACCCGATCCGGAGCATCCGCATGACCGATCTCGACACGTTCCGCGCCGAAACGCGCGCCTGGCTGGAGGACAACTGCCCGCCGGCGATGCGCCAGCCGATCGCATCCGAAGACGATGTCGTCTGGGGCGGGCGCAAGGCGAAGCTGACGCCCGACCAGCGGCTGTGGCTCGACCGCATGGCGGCGCGCGGCTGGACGGTGCCGGACTGGCCCGTCGCTTATGGGGGGGGCGGGCTCAGCCCCGAACAGACCAAGATCCTGCGCGAGGAAATGGCGCGGCTCAAATGCCGCAGCCCGCTGCAAAGCTTTGGCATTTCGATGCTCGGCCCGGCCCTGCTCAAATATGGCAATGAGGCGCAGAAGCTGCGCTTCCTGCCCGAAATCGCGCGCGGCGAGATCCGCTGGTGCCAGGGCTATTCGGAACCCAATGCCGGGTCCGACCTGGCCGGGCTCCAGACCTGGGCCGAGGATATGGGCGATCATTTCGTCGTCAACGGCCAGAAGGTGTGGACCTCCTATGCCGACAAGGCGGACTGGATCTTCTGCCTGGTCCGCACCAGCCGCGAGGCCAAGCAGGGCGGCATCAGCTTCCTGCTGTTCGACATGGACAGCGCGGGCGTGTCGACCAAGCCGATCCTGCTGATCTCCGGCTATTCGCCGTTCTGCGAGACGTTTTTCGACAATGTGAAGGTGCCCAAGGACCAGCTCGTCCATCAGGTGAACAAGGGCTGGGACGTCGCCAAATATCTGCTCGGCCATGAGCGCGAGATGATCTCGGGCATGGGGCTGGGCGGCGGCGGGCTCGGCTCGGGCGGGCCGGCGGCGCTGGCCGAAGAGGCCAAGCGCGCCGCGGGCGTCGAGGATGACGGGCGGCTCGCCGATCCGCTGCTGCGCGCGCAGATCGCGCTGTTCGAGGTGCGCGAGCGGGCGTTCCGCGCAATGTCGGAACGCTTCATCGACGAGCTGAAGCATGGCCGCGCCCATCCGGCCCAGCCCTCGATGATGAAATATTACGGGACCGAGCTGAACAAGGCCCGGTATGAACTGGTGATGGCAGCGGGCGGGGCCGACGCGCTCGAATGGGAGAGCGAGGCCAGCCATGGCGGGGCCAAGGCACGCGCCTGGCTGCGCACCAAGGCCAACTCGATCGAAGGCGGGACGAGCGAGATCCAGCTCAACATCGTCGCCAAACACATCCTCAATCTGCCCGGAGCCTGACCGCGATGCCGCTTTTCCTGACCGAAGAACAGACGATGCTGCGCGACAGCGCGCGGCAGTTCGTGGGCGA
>DBAW01000263.1 GCA_002291855.1 Sphingomonas sp. UBA1000 | reverse complement strand
GGCGCGGCCGGGCAGCACGACCTCGATCCCGCGTTCGGCGGCACGCGCGGCAATCGCGGTGCCGACCTGGCCGGTGCCGCCGGTGACGAGGATCGGCCGCATCGGGCTCAGGCCGATTTCAGGCCCAGCCGCTCGCCGCCATATTGGCGCGCAAGGATCGGCTGCCACCAGGCCTCATTGTCGAGATACCAGCGGATCGTCTTGGCGATGCCGCTTTCAAAGCTCTCGGCCGGCCGCCAGCCCAGCTCGCGCTCCAGCTTGGACGCGTCGATCGCATAGCGGAAATCATGGCCCGGCCGGTCGGCGACGAAGCTGATCTGGCTGCGATAGCTCTGGCCGTCGGCGCGCGGGCGGATGGTGTCGAGCGTGTCGCAGATCGTCTCGACGACCGCGAGGTTGGTGCGTTCCGAACGGCCGCCGACCATATAGCTTTCGCCTACCTGGCCGCGCTCGAACACGGCGGTCAGCGCGCGCACATGATCGTCGACATAGAGCCAGTCGCGGACATTGTCCCCGCGCCCATAGACGGGCAGCTTTTCCCCGCTCAGGCATTTGAGGATCATCAGCGGAATGAGCTTTTCGGGGAAGTGATACGGCCCGTAATTGTTCGAGCAATTGGTGATCAGCGTCGGCAGCCCATAGGTGTGGTGCCACGCGCTCACCAGATGGTCGGACCCGGCCTTGGACGCCGAATAGGGCGAGCGCGGATCATAGGCGGTTTCCTCGGTGAAGAAGCCGTCGGGGCCGAGCGCGCCGAACACCTCGTCGGTCGAGATGTGGTGGAAACGGAATGCCCCGCGCGCATCCTCGTCCAGCCCGCGCCAGTAATCGAGCGCCGCCGACAGCATCGTGAAGGTGCCGACGATGTTGGTTTCGATGAACGCCGCCGGGCCGTCGATCGAGCGGTCGACATGGCTTTCGGCGGCCAGATGGGTGATCACCTGCGGCTGGAACTCGGCGATCAGCGCGGCAATCGCGGCGCGGTCGCAGATATCGGCTTTGGCAAAGCGGTAGCGGTCGGATGCCGCCACCGGCTCCAGCGACGACAGATTGCCGGCATAGGTGAGCGCGTCGACATTGAGCACGCTGTGCGGCGTGTTGGCGATCAGGTGCCGCACCAGCGCCGAGCCGATAAAGCCGGCGCCGCCGGTCACGAGAATGCGAAGGCTGGTCATTGCGCGTCCAATGGCATGAGAGGCCGCCCGTCATAGGCGAACGGGCTTGCGAAATCCTTGAGGCGGGGCAGTTTCTGGTCCTTGTCGGACAAAAGCGGCCCGTCCGCCGGCATGGGCCAGGCAATGCCGAGGTCGGGATCGTCCCAGGCAATGCCGCCATCGCAGTCGGGCGCGTAGAAATCCGACGTCTTGTAGGCGACGGCGCAATCCGGCTCGAGCGTGATGAAACCATGGCCGAAGCCGGCCGGCACATAAAGCTGTTCGCCGCGCTCGGCGGTCAGCTCGGCGGCGACCCAGCGGCCAAAGGTGGGCGAGCCGGCGCGCAGATCGACCGCCACGTCCCAGATCCGCCCGGCAAGGCAGCGGACCAGCTTGGCCTGCACATGCGGCGGCGTCTGGAAATGCAGGCCGCGCAGCGTGCCGGCGGGCGCGGAGAAGGACTGGTTGTCCTGAACGAAATCCTCACCGATCCCGGCGGCGCGGTAACGGTCGCGCTGATAGGTTTCGGCAAACCAGCCGCGCGAATCGGCAAACCGGCGCGGGGTGATCAGGACGACCGGCATCAGCCGACCTTCTCGATCGGCGCTTCCGCCCCGGCGACGCCGCGGCCGATGCCGTGATAGGCAATGCCGGCCTTGGCCACTTCGTCGGGGTGATAGACGTTGCGCAGGTCGACAAGCAGCGGCTGCGCCATCGCGGCGGCGATCCGCTTCAGATCGAGCGCGCGGAACGCATCCCATTCGGTGACGAGCACCAGCGCATCGGCCCCGCGCGCCGCGTCATAGGCATTGTCGACATAGGCGATGTCGCCCAGCAGCGGGCGTGCCTGCTCCATGCCTTCGGGATCGTGCGCGACGATCTCCGCTCCGGCGGCGCGCAGCACCTCGACAATCGCCAGCGACGGCGCGTCGCGCATATCGTCGGTATTGGGCTTGAACGTCAGGCCGAGCAGGCCGATGCGCTTGCCGCGCGCATCGCCGCCAAGCGCTGCGATCACCTTGTGGCCCATCGCCACCTTGCGCCTGTCATTGGCCTCGACGGTCGCGTTGACGATGCGCAGCGGCACGTCATTCTCTTCGGCCGTGCGCAGCAGCGCCAGCGTGTCCTTGGGGAAGCAGCTGCCGCCATAGCCCGGCCCGGCATGCAGGAACTTGCCGCCGATGCGGTTATCAAGCCCGATGCCGCGCGCCACGTCCTTCACGTCCGCGCCGACCTTTTCGGCCAGATCGGCCAGCTCGTTGATGAAGCTGATCTTGGTCGCAAGGAACGCATTGGCCGCATATTTGATCAGCTCGGCGGTGCGCCGGCCGGTGAACAGCAAGGGCGCTGCGTTCAGATAGAGCGGGCGATAGATGGCGCGCATCACATCCTCGGCGCGCGCATCCTCGGCCCCCACGACGATGCGGTCGGGGCGCTTGAAATCACCGATCGCCGCGCCTTCGCGCAGGAATTCGGGGTTGGACACCACCGCCCAGTCGAGATCGGGCCGGGTTTCGCGCAGGATCGCCTCAACCTTGTCGCCGGTGCCGACCGGCACCGTCGATTTGGTGACGACGACCGCCGGGCCGTCGGCCAGCTCGGCAATCTCGCGCGCGGCGGCAAAGACATAGCTCAGATCGGCATGGCCGTCGCCGCGCCGCGACGGCGTGCCGACGGCGATGAACACCGCATCGGCACCGGCAATCCCGGCCTTGAGGTCGGTGGTGAAGGACAGGCGGCCCGCCTTCACATTGGCGGCGACCAATGCGTCCAGCCCCGGCTCGAAAATCGGCATCCGCCCGGCTTCGAGCGCGGCGATCTTGCCGGCATCCTTGTCGACACAGACGACGTCATGGCCGAAATCGGAAAAACAGGCCCCGGACACCAGCCCGACATAGCCCGAACCGATCATCGCAATCTTCATGTTCACACCCCTTTTGGCGCGGCTTCCCCTAGCCCTGCCAGCAAATCATTGCCACCTGATTTACCTCGATTGGGGGGTGGGTGGAGCAGCCCGGTGCGCCGAACCGCGGGCCGCGCACCGCCTCGCCGATGCGCGGATCGCGTCGATCCGGTTGTCGCGAACGCAGGAGATGGCTTGACGGCGCTGCGAAAGTTTCTGTTTTTCGACGGGTTGTTCGGGCGGGTCTGTCCGGTTCGATTATGCGCCAGTCCTGCGCTCCGGTGAGCGGCGGGTTTCGGGCTGATCCGAACGGCAGCCGAATGACCGAGAGTGGGTGGTTTGCTGAATGGCGGATCGTCGCTAAACATCCATGTTGGAGCATAAGCAGACGGACCGGAATCGCCATGATTTTCTCAGCCTTGATGATGCTCCTACAACAGCCGGAACCCATAATTTTAGACGAGGTTCTGCTACTGCCTCCGGCCGAGGCCGGTGACTTAGTCTTGAGCGGGAAAACACATGGCCCGATCGTTTCGGTTCATGAGGTAAATGCTAACATGAAACCACCGTATGTCGTTCAACTACAACTCGTGGAGGAAGCGAAAAGGTCCGGTTGGGGGTGTAGTAGGACTCGGTGGACCGCCAATTTTCAGACGAACAATGGACACACTCTTGGGAGAGCAGTGCTGAAGAACACTACCGGAGCGCCCGAGATCAAGCTCGCGCCTGAAAATTCATGCGGGCAGAGTGACTATGTCTATTTGAACCCTGGCTTAAACAAAGAAGCGGGCTTTGCCGCTTTGATGTGGCTGGAAGGAGTTCTTGCAGGATCCGACGGCCAGCGGTTCATTTGCGCCGACAACACCGGGTCAGGCCTTTGTGACGATGTCGGCATGATACGGCAGAAATTGGCTGCGCTTCAACCATGGGCTGTGACCCCCAAGAAGGGCCACATTGAGCTTTGGCTAGGCACACCTGGCGAAGCCGTGACGGCGCTTCGTTTCCAACCTCGAGTCCCTGAGCTTATCGACATTGAGCGCCGCATTCCGCCTCCGTTCTAGCCCGGTTGGGCACGTTCGTACCGGTCTCACATCTTTATGACCGCCTGGGGGTCGGTTCCGGAGCCGCAGGTTATTACCTGAAAATGTGACCAGCCTACATGTCCTCACACCGGTCCGCGGCTTGCCGCGTAGCAATGCCAGGCAAAGATCGCCGCTGCGCCGCGATGGGGGCGCCATGGCTCGGCGAGTTGGCGGACCAGACGTTCGTCGGGGCGGTCGGCATGGCCCAGCAGCACGCCCACCTCGCGCTGCACCGCCAGATCGCCCGCCGGCCAGATGTCGGGCCGGCCCTCGGCGAACAGCAGATAGATTTCTGCCGACCAGCGCCCGATGCCCTTGATGCGGGTCAGCGCGAGGATCGCCTCCTCATCGTCCCCCGGCAGATCGGTCAGGTCGAGCATGCCATCGGCAACCAGCGTTGCAAGGCTGCGGGCATAGCCGGCCTTTTGCCGCGACAGGCCGGCGGCGCGCAGCGCCTCGTCCGACAAAGCGAGCAGCGCTGCCGGATCGCCGGCATCGCCGGTCGCCGCCTCCAGCCGCGTCCACATCGCCGTGGCCGCGGCGACGCTGACCTGCTGGCCGACGATCGTGCGCATGAGCGTGGCGTAGCCGCGCGGGCGGATGCGCGGTTCGGGATAGCCGGCCTGGACGAGCGCGCGGGCAAAGGCCGGTTCGATCCCGGCCAGCGCGTCGAGCGCGGTGCGCAACTGATCGGCGGACAGGCCCATTTGCTTGACCCTTTCGTCAAGCCGCGACATGGCGGCTCCCCGGTGCATCGCTGGAGTGGCGTTCGATCCGTCGGGATCGGGCCGGCCGCTCCGGACAGATGATCTGCCGCATTTTCGACGCCGCCGGGTGGCTCCATCCGGCTTGAAGATGCTCTATGCCGAACGGAAGGGGAACGCAAATGCCGAAGCTGGTGGTTGTCGCGCGTAACGGGAATGAACGGACGGTCGAGGGCGATGTCGGCCTGTCGGTGATGGAAGTGATTCGCGACAATGGCTTTGACGAGCTGCTGGCGCTGTGCGGCGGCTGCTGCTCGTGCGCGACCTGCCATGTCCATGTCGATGCCGACTGGACCGCACGCCTGCCGGCGATGAGCGAGGACGAAAATGACCTGCTCGAATCGAGCGATCACCGCAACGCCGACAGCCGGTTGGCCTGCCAGATCCCGTTCACGGCCGAGCTGGACGGGCTGCGCGTGACCATCGCCGCCGAGGATTGATCGGCAGGGGGCGGGCCGGTTGCAGCCCGCCCCGCTCACACATGCGCTATTTCAGCCGCAGCACCGCGGTCGGCGCGTCGCGGGTCAGCGGCGTCGCCTTCCAGCTCAGCAGCCGACGGCCCGGTGCCCCGGCCGCCGCGCCATCCTCGCTGTTCTGGCTGACGATTTCGGCATCGGTGTCGATGACGAACACCCCGTCCAGCTCGGCAGCGGGGCGG
>DBAW01000096.1:6687-6816 GCA_002291855.1 Sphingomonas sp. UBA1000 | reverse complement strand
CCGCCGGGGGCGCGCTGGCGGTCGCGGGCGACCCGCGCGGCACCCGGCTGACCGCGCGGGTGCCGATGGGCGCGCGCGCATGATCCGGCTGGTGATCGCCGAGGATCAGGCGCTGGTGCTGGGCGCGCT
>DBAW01000096.1:6089-6371 GCA_002291855.1 Sphingomonas sp. UBA1000 | reverse complement strand
AGGCGCTGGTGCTGGGCGCGCTTGCGACCCTGCTCGGCCTTGAAAGCGATATCGAGATCGTCGCCCGCGTCGGCGACGGTGCCGCGGCGCTCGACGCGGTCCGCGCTCTCAAGCCCGAGATCCTGCTGTCGGATATCGAAATGCCGCAGATGACCGGGCTCGATGTTGCCGAGGCGATTGCGCGCGAGGGGCTGGCGGCGCGGGTGCTGATCGTCACCACCTTTGGCCGTGCAGGGTATCTCAGGCGCGCGATGGATGCGGGCGTGCGCGGCTATCTGCTCA
>DBAW01000096.1:0-5763 GCA_002291855.1 Sphingomonas sp. UBA1000 | reverse complement strand
TGCGCGGCTATCTGCTCAAGGATACGCCGGCCGACGCACTTGCTGCCGCGATCCGCAAGGTGGCGGCGGGCGGGCGCGCGATTGCCCCCGAACTTGCCGAGCTGGCCTGGGATGCGCCCGCAAACCCGCTGACCGAACGCGAGCGCGCCGTGCTGCGGCTGGCCGAGGAAGGCCGGTCGAACAAGGAGATTGCGCGCCAGCTCGATCTGTCTCCCGGCACGGTCCGTAATTACCTGTCCGAAGCCTCGGCCAAGCTGTTCGCCGCAAGCCGGATCGAAGCGGGCCGCATCGCCCGCGACAAGGGCTGGCTGTGATCCGCGCCCTGACGCTTGTCACCCCGGCCGCCTGACACCCTGCACTGCGGCGCCCGCGCCGGATGCGGCATTCCCGCATGCGCCAAGGGAGTGTTGCGATGAGCTGGAAAAACGGGGTGATGGTGACAGCGGGTCTTGCTGCGCTGCTGGGTGGGGCGGCCCTTTTCAAGGGCCTTGCGCCGGCGCGCTACGGCCTGCCCGAGATCGAGCTTCTCGCCCCCGGCGCGACCGGCGCGCGGATCGCGCAGCGCGATCTGTTCGGCAATTACTTCCCCGCGAAGGGCCCCGGCCCGCATCCGGCGGTGCTGCTGCTTGGCGGGTCGGAAGGCGGGCTGGGCGGCGGCGCGCATCACATGGCGCTGGCGTTGCAGAAAGAAGGCTTTGCCGTCCTCCACCTCGCCTATTTCGGCGCGCCGGGGCAGGGCGATGCGCTGGAACACATTCCGCTCGAACGGTTCGACCACGGGCTTGAATGGCTCAAGACGCGGCCCGGCGTCGATCCGCGGCGGATCGCGGTGATGGGCGCATCGAAGGGCGCGGAGGCCGCGCTGCTGGTGGCTTCGCGCCGCGCCGATCTGAGGGCGGTCGTTGCCGGGATGCCGACCAGCGTCGCGTGGAACGGGGTCAACTGGGCCAGCGGCGGGCAGAGCAAGCGCGCTTCATGGACAGCCGGCGGCAAGGGCGTGCCGGCCATGCCCTTTGGCGACTGGGATCAGGCCGACGGCATCATCAGCGTCTATCGCACCGTCACCGATCCGGCACGTCATGCGGACGCGGCGCGCGCCGCAATCCCGATCGAACGCGCCCGGGCCGAGATGCTGCTGGTCTGCGGAGAAGCCGAAACCATGTGGCCCGCCTGCCCGATGGCGCGCCAGGTCGCCGCCCGCAGCAAGGTCCGTTCCGGCCCGGCGGTGACCGTGCTCGCCTACAAGGATGCCGGTCATTTCGTGTTCGGCCCGCCGATCGCGCGCGATCACCCCTTCTATTCGCGGCTCGGCGCGTATGGCGGCAGCGTGGCCGGCAATGCCGCCGCCCGGGCCGATGGCTGGCCCAGGGTCGTCGCCTTTCTGAGGCGGGCTCTGACCTCTGGCTGAGAACGGTCAGCCGGGCGGCTGCCGCCGATCGGGGCCGAGTTCGCGCCCCACGGGATAGAGGAGGCAGCGCGCGTCGGCATAAGGGGAGCAATCGCAGAACCGCCCCAGACGCGCGTCGGGATCGTGGGCGAATGCCGGATCGGCCGCCGGATGGTGCGCCTCGCGCCATTTGTGGGTCAGGCGTGCGTCGGGCGGCAAATCCCCTGACCGCCCGGCGGCCCAACCCGTTCGGGCGAATCCGGCCCCGGGCAAGCGCCCTTTTCAGGGAGCGGCTTTCGCGGCAAATGCTTGATATTGAAAAAATCACCTAAAATCAAAGGTTTCTGGCGGAGAGGGTGGGATTCGAACCCACGGTACCGTTGCCGGCACGCCGCATTTCGAGTGCGGTGCTTTCGACCTCTCAGCCACCTCTCCGCGAGACGCTTGGCGCGGGAAAGCGCCGGTCGAGAGCGGGGCCTCTAGCGGATAGGGCGGGGCTGCACAAGCCCGGCTTGCAGCATGGCGGGCGGCCCTTAAATAAAGGCTATGAGCCAGGATGACAGCACCCGGACCGGCGATGTCGCGGCCAGTTTTGCCCCGGCAGCCATGCTCGACGAATCGGGCGGGTCCAACCCCATTGCCCCGCCGATTGCCCATGCCCGTTTTGCGATCGGCGACATTGTACGCCACCGCCTGTTCGATTTTCGTGGCGTGGTGTTCGATGTCGATCCGGTCTTTGCCAACACCGAGGAATGGTATCAGGCGATCCCCGCGCAGGTGCGCCCGGCCAAGGACCAGCCTTTTTACCATCTGCTCGCCGAAAATGCCGAGAGCAGCTATGTCGCCTATGTCAGCCAGCAGAATCTGCTGAACGATGCAGCCGGCGGCCCGGTCAGCCATCCGGCGATTCCCGGCCTGTTCGACGGGCTGGAAGGCGGCCGCTATGTGCTGAGGCGCGAGCGGCGGCACTGATCCGGTTCAGGCCGGCACGAAACGCAGCGCGACCCCGTTGATGCAGTGGCGCTGGCCGGTCGGCGGCGGGCCGTCATCGAAAATGTGACCGAGATGGCCGCCGCAGCGCCGGCAATGTTCCTCGGTGCGCGGATAGCCGAGCTTGTAATCGGTCGCCGTGCCGATCGCACCGGGCAGCGCGGCGGTAAAGCTCGGCCAGCCGGTGCCGCTGTCATATTTGGCGGTCGACGCGAACAGCGGCAGGCCGCAGCCGGTACAAACATAGGTGCCGCGCCGTTTTTCGCCGAGCAGGGCGCTGGTGAAGGGCCGCTCGGTCGCCTCTTCGCGCAGCACGCGATAGGCGGCGGGCGACAGGCGCTGGCGCCACTGGGCGGGAGACAGGGCAAAACGCGGATCGCCGGCGCGCGCCGCCCGTGCCGGGCCGGAGCGCCATCCGCTGCCGACAAGCAGCCATGCGCCAAGTGCGCCTGCGCCAAGGCCGATCAGGGTGCGGCGATCGGGCATCTTCATTCTCCTCCGGCCGGTTCGCGCCCGGCCCGGAGCAAGTTACGCAGGCCCGGGCGGTGCGGTTGCACCGCCCGGACCCGCGCCTGCCGGATCAGTAGGTCTCGATCTGCACCGGCATCTGGCGATAGCCATGGACGAAGCACGCCTTCACCCGCGACGGCTCGCCCTCGACATGGACGCGCATCCGCCTTTTGGCCATTTCCTCGAGCAGGATCGAAATCTGCAGCTCGGCCAGCCGCGCACCGACGCAGCGATGGATGCCATAGCCGAACGCCAGATGCCGGCGCGCATTTTCGCGGTCGACGATCAGCCGGTCGGGATCGGGGAACACGCTCTCGTCGCGATTGCCCGAGATATACCAGAGGGCAAGCTTGTCGCCGGCGCGGATCTTCTGCCCCTCAAGCTCGGTGTCCTGGGTGGCGGTGCGGCGCATATGGGCAAGCGGCGTCTGCCAGCGGATGATTTCCTGCACCGCATTGGGGATCAGCCCCGGATTGGTTTCCAGCTTGGTGCGTTCGTCGGGGAACAGGTTGAGACCATAGACGGCAGCGCTCATCGAGTTGCGCGTCGTGTCGTTGCCGCCGACGATCAGCAGGATCAGATTGCCCAGAAACTCCATGTCGTCCATTTCCGACATCGCGTCGGAATGCAGCATCATCGAGATCAGGTCCGGGGTCAGCGGCTTCCCCTTTTTCTCTTCCCACAGCTTGCGGAAATACGCCGCGCATTCAAACATGTGCCCCAGCCGCTGCTGGCGCGTGTCCTCGTTATGGACCAGCTCGATATCGCCCGCCCAGTCGGACCAGAAGGTCAGCTTGCGCCGGTCCTCCCAGGGGAAATCGAACAGGATGGCGAGCATCTGCGTCGTCAGTTCGATCGACACCTTGTCGACCCAGTCGAACGTCTGGCCGACGGGCAGGGTGTCGAGAATCTCCTCGGTGCGGCGGCGCACGTCCACGGCCATGCGGCCGATTTCACTGGGCGTGAACGCCGGTGAGACGGTGCGGCGCTGCTCGGTATGCTTGGGCCGGTCCATCGCGATGAACATCGGCATGCGCGGTTCGCCCTCAATGGGGTCGGCGATGGTGATGGTCGGCTGCGACGAATAGATTTCGGGCAGCGCCTCGACATGGACGATGGGCTTGTAGGTCGACACCGACCAATAGGGGCCAAAGGCGCTGTCTTCGCAGTAATAGACAGGGGCTTCGGCGCGCAGCCGGCGGAACGGTTCCTGCCAGCGATCCTCGGCGTAAAGCTCGGCCCGGCTGACGTCGAGCGGATTGACCGCCGTGTCGGTGGCAGCGGGTGCGGATTGGGCGTCGGCAGATGGAGCAAGCGTGGCCATGGGCATCATCTCCTGAAGCATTTCTTATTTTGCCGGAGAGTGCCACCAGCTGGGGCGGAGTTAAAGAGGGTTTTTCGCTGCAACTGAAATCAGTGTCAGCAGCGCGGGGGCGGGGGGGGGCGCGCGCCGGGGCCGCACCCGCGTTCAGCATTTTTTCGTCATTGGCGGCGCAACCTGTCGGTCCTTTTGACAGTCGGCGGAGACCCGCGCGCGTGACCGCGACGATCGGCATCTGGAGCCATGCGCTGGCCGCGACGCTGTTCGTGGCGCTGGCGCTTTGGCAGATGCGCGCGCCGCGCACCCCGGCGCAGCGCGCGCTGACGCTGGCGCTGGCCGGCACCGCTTTCTGGGCGCTGGTCATCGCCTTTGCCACCGCGCGCACCGGCGCGGCGGCGGCGGCCGAATCGCTGCGCAATCTGGGCTGGCTGGCATGGATGGCGCTGCTGCTGCGCCAGGGCGCACGCGACGCCCGGCCCGCCGGGCTGATGCTGCTTTACGCGGTGGTCGCGGCGGTGATCCTGGCCGCGCCGGCGGTGGCGCTGCTGCCGCCCGGCGGGCTGGCCCCGTTTGCGGCCAATGTGCTGCGGCTGGTGGCGGCCATCGGCGCGCTGGTGCTGCTCCACAATCTCTACACCGCCGCCGATCCCGAGGCGCGCGCGGGCCTCAGGCTGCCGATGACCGGGCTGGCCGTGCTCTGGGCGGCCGATCTTCAGCTTTATGCGCTGGCGGCGATGGACCCGGGCTGGTCGGCGCGGCTGATCGATCTGCGCGGGCTGGTGGCGCTGCTGGCCGCGCCGGTGTTCGCGCCGGGGCTGCGCCGGTCCGATCCGTGGCGGATGCGGCTGTCGCGCACGCTGGCTTTCCAGTCGCTGTCGCTGATCGCGATCCTCGCCTATCTGGGGGTGATGGCGCTGGTCACGGTCGCGCTTGGCCGGCTGGGCGGCGATTATGCGCGGCTGGTGCAGGCCGGGGCGCTATTCGGCACGACGCTTGCCGCATTGATCTTCCTGCCGTCGGACCGGTTCCGGGCGTGGATCAAGGTCAAGCTGGCCAAGCATCTGTTCCAGCACCGCTATGACTATCGCGCCGAATGGCTGCGCTTCACCGAGACTTTGGGCGCGCCGGGCGCGGATGCGCCGCTGGGCGAACGTGTTGTGCGCGCGATTGCAGAGCTGACCGACAGCCCGGCGGGGCTGCTGTTCACCCCCGACGGGCAGGGCGGGCTGATGGCGGTCGACCAGTGGCGCTGGGGCCAGATCGGCGCGGGCGGCATCGCCCCTGATGCAGCCGGGCAGCTTGCCTGTGGCCGCATCGTCGAGCTGGCGGCCGAGCCGGTCGCGCTGCCCGGCTGGCTGGCCGGCGATGCCCGCGCCTGGGCCATCGTGCCGCTGCCGCATTTCGACCGGCTGGCCGGGCTGGTGCTGCTCGCCCGGCCGCCGATCGACCGCGGGCTGGACTGGGAGGATTTCGACCTGCTGCGCGTCGTCGGGCGGCAGGCCGCCAGCTATCTGAGCGAGGCGCGCGGGCAGGAGGCGCTGGCCGAGGCGCGGCG
>DBAW01000194.1 GCA_002291855.1 Sphingomonas sp. UBA1000 | reverse complement strand
GGTCAGCCAGCGGTGGAAGATCGCGACCGCCGGTGCCCGGAGCGCACGCGGGCGGCACGCGAACCAATAGCTGTAGGGGCTGGTTGCCGACACGTCGAACAGCCTGACGAGGCGCGGGTCATTGGCATTGCGCAAATGGCTTTCGTGCATCATCGCCACGCCCAGCCCCTGCGCCGCCGCCTCCAGGATCAGCTGCCCCGAATCATAATGGTCGATCGCCTGCGGCTCGATCCGCCCGAGGCCGAGTGCGGCGCAAAAGGCGTCGAACGCATCGGGCAGGTCGCGGTGCAGGAACACGGTGGTGCGCGCCAGATCGCGCGGATGGCGGAGCGCGTCCGGCCCCTCGGTCATGCTGCGCGCGCCGATGGCGAAAATCTGGTTGCGGTCGAGCCGATAGGCGTAAAGCCCCGGATCGATGTCGCGCGCCAGCCAGATCGTCGCATCGAGATCATCGCCCAGCCGCGACAGGCTGTGCGGCGCGGTGTCGATGTCCAGATGCAGTTCGGGATGCGCGGCGCGCAGCTCGGGCAGCAGCGGCAGCAATTGCTGCGTTGCGAACAATGGCAGCACCCCCAGCCGCAGCCTCAGCACCGGGGCGCTGCTGGTAAACCCCTCGATCGCCTGGGCCAGCCCCGACAGATGCGGGGCGATGGCGTCCATCAGCTTTTCGCCGTCGCTGTTCAGCCGCATCGCCTGAGGCAGGCGGTCAAACAGCGGCCGGCCAAGAAACCGTTCCAGTGTCTGCACGCGGCGGCTGAGCGCAGGGGAAGAGAGCGCAAGCTCCTCCGCCGCGGCCTTGACCGAGCCGAGCCGGGCGACCTGCTGAAATGCCTCGATTGCGGTCATCGGCGGAAGCCGGCGCACCCCCTGTCCCCCCAGTTCACAGCGGCCCCGGCGCCGCTCGTTTCAGACCCATAACATGATTGCAGTTTATGCAATGCATCTTTCGCACTTCGCACTTGCACAAACTTATGCTGCACTGCACATAGGACGGGCCTTTCAGGCATCCTCTCCTAAAAACTTTTCCGGCCGGTCCGTTTGGACCGGCCTTTTTTTTGGTTCCGGCGGGGGATCAGCGCGCCAGCCGCGCGGCGAGATAGGGCAGCAGCGCCAGCAGCGCCGCCCCGGCGGCCAGATAGGGCAAAGGCGGCCAGATTTCATACATGCCGACGCCGATTGACGGGCCGAGCACGAAGCACGCGCCGTTGACCGCCGTCGTCCGCCCGGCGACCGCGCCCTGCTCGTCGCTGCCGACGGCAAGCGACGCCCCGGCGGTGAAGGCCGGGCGCAGAAAGCCGAAGCCGAGCGAGGCGAGCGCATAGGCGACGCACAGCATGTGCAGCGACGTTGCAAAGCCGGTGACGACACAGCCCGCCGCCGAGACCAGCGCCCCCCACAGCGCCAGCTCGCGGGGCTTGAGCTTGAGCGTCGGGATCAGCCCCCATTGCGCCAGCAGCGCCGCGCCCGCGCCGGTCATCAGCACCAGCCCGGTCGCCCCGGCGGCCGCCATGGTCGACAGGCCGAGCCGGTCGAGCACGACAAAGCCGATCGCCTGGCCGGTCATCGCCTGGGCATGGCCGGCGACCAGCCCGGTCAGCATCCACGGCCAGATGCGCGGTTCGGTGAGCTTCATCGGCGGGGTGCGGCCCTCGGCCATCGCCGCGCGCACGCTTGCCCCGGTCGGCTCGCCGCCGATCGACGGATAGCTGGCGGCGGCCCCGTGCGCGGCTGCCCGCTGGTCGTCGCCCAGCCGCGCCCAGGCATAGACGAGCACGATCACGCCGATGCCGGAGAACACAAAGGCCGGCCCGGCCAGCCCGACCACCGGCAGCACGAAAAACGGCGCCAGCGCCGGCCCGAGGATCGTCCCCAGCCCAAAGGCGGAGGCGAGCAGGGTGAGTGCCCCGGTGCGTTCTTCGCGGCTGCTGTGCGCGGCGACGATAGCCTGGGCCGCGGGCGGCGCGGCCGCGCCGAAGCCGCCATAGAGCATGCGGGCCAGGATGAACGCGCCAAAGGCGACGCCGGGCGCGATCCAGCCGATGATGCCGGCGGCCAGAAACGCCCCGCACAGCGACACTGACGAGATGAAGCCGAACAGCCCGAGCAGCACCATCGCCCGCCGCCCGGCACGGTCCGACCGTTCGGCCCAGAAGGGCGCGGCGATGACCCAGACCAGCGCCGACACCGAAAATGCCGCCGCGACCGCGCTGTCGGGCACTTTGAGCGACCGGCCGATCGCCGGCAGCACCGATTGCAGCGCGGTGTTGCCGGCGGCGATCACCAGCATCACGACGAACAGCAGCTTGAACGGCGGCGCTTCCTTGCTGCCGCTCAGCGGCTCACTTTCGCCAGCCGACATGTTCCTGTCACCATGATCCGCCATTGCCGGGGAAGCGATAGGGCAATGGCCGGCGCTGTAAAGCCTTGGTCTTTCAGCCGGTGCCCGAAACCGCCTGCCGCGCGCGGGGCTTGCCCGGCTTGCCTTTGGGGGGCGGATTTGCGACGCACGCGCGCCCCCGTCCAGGAGAGACGATGCCCGTTTCCACCGCCCGCCGCAAATCGCGCATCCCCGGGCTCGCCGCGTTGCTCCGGCTGCCGCCCGTGCTGTTCCTGCGCGGGTTCCTGAAGGCACCGGCCATGGTCGGATCGATCGTGCCGTCGTCGCAGCGGCTGATCGCGCGCATCCTGGCCCCTGTGGACTGGGGGCGGGTGCGGCTGTTCGTCGAATATGGGCCGGGGGTCGGCACCTTTACCCGGCCGATCCTTGACCGCCTGCCCGCCGACGCGGTGCTGGTGGCGATCGATCCCAATCCCGATTTCATCGATTATCTGAAGCGCGAAATCGTCGATCCGCGGCTGTGCCTGGTGCGCGGATCGGCGGCCGATGTCGAACAGATCATCGCCGATCTTGGCCATGATGCGGCCGATTACATCGTCTCCGGCCTGCCATTTTCGACGCTGCCCGAGGGTGTGGCGGCCAGGATCGCCACCGCCACCGCCGCCGTGCTGCGCCCGGGCGGGGCGTTTCTGGTCTATCAGTTTTCGGGCAAGGCGCTGCGCTGGCTGGCCCCGGCCTTTCCCCGCATCGACCGTTCGCTCGAGCTGTGGAACGTGCCGCCGGGATTTTGCTTTTTCGGCTGGAAGGACTGAGCCGGTATCGCGCGGTGCGCGCGGCACCGGGCGTTTTTGATTGGGAAGAACGGCACCGGCCCGCACCCCCACCCGGCCTCCCATGGCGTATCCTGCCGTTGGGA
>DBAW01000251.1:600-3010 GCA_002291855.1 Sphingomonas sp. UBA1000 | reverse complement strand
CCGGCACGGGCGAATTGCTCGTCCAGATGGGCAAGGAACACCCCGGTCAGGTCGCCGACCATCTTCGCGTGCAGGAAATAATGCTGCATGAAACGTTCGACCGGGGCGCGGCCAGGACGCTGCGCATAATGCATGCGCTCGGCAATCTCGCGCTGCAGGTCGAAGGTCAGCCGTTCCTCGCCGCGGCGGGCGGCCAGATGCAGATGGCAGCGCACCGCCCAGAGGAAATTCTCCGCGCGCTGGAACTGGCGCAGCTCGGCAGGCGTCAGCAGCCCGGCATCGACCAGCCCCTCGACCCGGTCGAGCCGGTTCACATATTTGCCGATCCAGAACAGGGTGTGCAGGTCGCGCAGCCCGCCCTTGCCCTCCTTGATATTGGGTTCGACGACATAGCGGCTGTCGCCCATCCGTTTGTGGCGCTCGTCGCGCTCGGCGAGCTTGGCGGCGACAAAGGCGCGGTCGGTGCCGGCCACCACCTCGCGGCGGAACCGTGCCTGCGCCTCGTCGGCCAGCGCCTGATCGCCCCACACATAACGCGATTCGAGCAGCGCCGTGCGGATCGTGAGATCGGTCCGCGCCAGCCGCACCATATCGTCGAGCGAGCGGCTGGAATGGCCGACCGCCAGCCCCAGATCCCAGAGCGTGTAGAGCATCGATTCGATGACCTGTTCGCTCCACCCGGTCTGTTTCCAGGGGGTGAGAAAGGCGATGTCGACATCCGAATAGGGGGCCATTTCGCCCCGGCCATAGCCGCCGACCGCCATCAGGCAGAGCCGTTCGCCCGCCGTCGGGTTGCTGACCGGATAAAGCCGCTTGGTCGTCAGGTCGAACACCAGCCGCAGCAGCTGATCGATCAGAAATGCCTGGCCGGCCGCCGCCTCCAGCCCGTGGGACGGGCGCGCCTGCAGGCGGCGGGCGATCTCCGCCCGCCCGGCCTCGAGCGCCTGTTTGAGCAGCGCGACCATCTGCTGCCGCAGCGCGGGCGGATCGCCTTCAAGTGCTGCCAGCGCGTCGGACAAAGCGCGCCGGTCGATGATCGCCCGGCGATTGGCAAGGGTTTCAAGACGCGCGGCCATGACAGAGCTTTAGGCGCTTTGCCGGCAAAGCCCAACCGGACCGGGCGGCTTTCTGGCCGCAAGCGGGCGGATCAGCCGTCCTGCCTGCCGTCCCGCGCCAGCCGTTTCAGCGCATAAAGCGCCTCCAGTGCGTCGCGCGGCGTCATGGCGTCAGGGTCGAGCGCGGCGAGCGCCTCGGCCAGCGGGTCGGCGGCCGGGGCCTCGGGCGGCGCGGCGGCGAACAACGGCAGATCGTCAAGCCCGGCGGCAATCCCGCCGGTGCGCGCGCGCCCCGCCTCCAGCCGGGTGAGCACGTCGCGCGCGCGAGCGAGCACCGTGGGCGGCAGCCCGGCCAGCTTGGCGACCGCAAGGCCATAGGAGCGGTCGGCCGGGCCGGGCGCGACCTCGTGCAGCAGCACCAGATCGCCCTTCCATTCGCGCGCGCGGACATGGTGGAGCGACAGCGAATCGAGGCTGCCGGCCAGCCGGGTCAGTTCGTGATAATGGGTCGCGAACAGGCAGCGGCTGCGATTGAGGCCATGCACCGCCTCGACCACCGCCCAGGCGATGGCCAGCCCGTCATAGGTCGAGGTGCCGCGCCCGACCTCGTCCAGGATCACGAAGCTGCTGGGCGTCGCCTGCGCCAGGATGGCCGCCGTCTCGACCATTTCGACCATGAAGGTCGAGCGCCCGCGCGCGAGATTGTCCGACGCGCCGACCCGGCTGAACAGCCGGTCGACAATGCCCAGCCGCGCGGTTTCGGCCGGCACATGGCTGCCCGCCTGGGCAAGCAGCACGATCAGCGCATTCTGGCGCAGAAAGGTGGATTTGCCGCCCATGTTCGGCCCGGTGACGAGCCACAGCCGCGAGTCGTCGCCGAGCGCACAATCATTGGCGACGAACCGGCCGCCGGTCGCGGCCACCGCCGCCTCGACCACCGGATGGCGGCCGCCGCCAATCTCCAGCACCGGGCGGTCGACAAATTCGGGCCGCGTCCAGCCGCCCTCGACCGCACGTTCCGCCAGCGCGGCGGCGACATCGAGCCGCGCCAGCGCATCGGCCGCCGCCGCGATCGGCTCGCGCCGCGCCAGCGCCTCGGCGGTCAGCTCTTCCAGATGCGCGGCCTCGGCGGCGAGCGCATGGGCCCCGGCATGGGCGACCTTCTGCGCCTGATCGTGCAGGTCCGGCGCGTTGAAGCGGACGACGCCGGCCAGCGTCTGGCGATGGGTAAAGCCCGAATCGGCGGCCATCAGCCGGTCGGCATGCCGCGCCGGCACCTCGATATGATAGCCGAGCACGGCATTGTGGCGGATCTTGAGCGCGGCGATGCCGGTCTGGTCGCGGAACCGCGCCTC
>DBAW01000251.1:0-188 GCA_002291855.1 Sphingomonas sp. UBA1000 | reverse complement strand
CGGCATCATAGCCTTCGGCGATATAGCCGCCCTGCGCGGCGTCGAGCGGCGGACTGGGCACCAGCGCGCGGGTCAGCAGGTCGACAAAGGCGGCATGGCCGCCCAGCGCCGGCAGCAAGGCGACGAGCAGCGCCGGCGGCGCGGGCAGCCGTTCCAGCCGGTCGCGCAGCCGCCGCGCCTCGGCCAGA
>DBAW01000210.1:11533-17563 GCA_002291855.1 Sphingomonas sp. UBA1000 | reverse complement strand
TTTCCCAGATCGGCGCGCCATGATCCTTGCCGAGCACCAGCAGCAGTGCGGCTGCGCGCTGCGGGCCGGTATATTTCTTCAGCTCGGGCGGTTCGGCGACCGGAAGCGTGACAGCCATTAAAAATCCCCAGAGAAATGATGGTTAACCGCACCGGCGGCCTTCCACTCCACCTATTATAGAGGAGCAACAACCAACGTCCGGCGCGATATGACGATCAATTTCAATCAGGGCTTGATCGGTCTGTCCCTGCTTTCAGGGACGAACCTTGGCGGTCTCCAGACGCCTGCCGCGGACATCGAGACACGCGCGGCGCGGACCGCGCGGGCGCAGTTCACGCTGAAGCCGGTGACCCCGCCCTGGAACCAGCCGCAGACCAGCCCCCCCCTGTCGGTGCAGGTGGCGACGATCCGCAGCATGTCGACGATCATCGACAGCGTGCGCCAGATCGGCCCGACGCTGCCGCCCGACGTGCAGACGGCGTTCACCACCTACAAGGCGCTCGACCGGCTGCGCGTGCTCGCCCAGACGGCGATGCGCCAGACCAGCTCGGTCGCCGAGCGCACGTCGCTGCAGACCACCTTCGCGCGGGGCATCGCCGATCTGCAGGCGTTCCTTGCCAGCGCGCCCGGAGACAAATTGTCGATCGCCTTCGGCCAGCCGGCACGCCGGGCCGAAAGCGTCGAAATCGCCCCCCCGACGGCCAGCCAGATCAATGGCGAGGCGGTGGTCCAGCAGCGCGCCGCTGCGCTGCCCGGCCTTACGGGAACCGAACGCTTTTCGATCACGCTCAACCGCGGCACCGGCACGACCACCGACACGGTGACCGTCGATCTGGCCGGCACGCCGCAGCCGCCGACGCTCGACAGCATCGCCGAGGCGTTTTCGGCCGCCATCGCGGCGATCCCGCAGCGCGACACGAACGGCGATGTGGTCAATGACGCCGAGGGCAACCCGCTGCCGCGCTGGCCGATCAGCTTCAAACCGGTCAAGACCGCGGGTGGCTGGGGCCTGCAGATGAACGGCACCGGCATCGACCGGGTGACGATCAACCAGATCGGCGCGGGCGACTCGCTGATGGTCGCCGCCGGCCAGACGCCGCTCGATTCGCCGACCGCGACCAGCATCATGCGGTTCGACGATCCGACCGGCGCGATCGAGCGCAACACGCTCGCCAGCTACAGCGCCATCGACGCGGCCGCCACCGCGCGGGCGCAGTTGACCCCGCCGCCCAAGCCGCTGCTGCCCGACCAGCAGCCCGAACCCGTGCAGGTGGCGGCGACCACCCGCACCCGCGCGGTCGCGACCGATGCGCAGGGCTTCACCTATATGGTCGGCACCACGGCGGGCGATCTGGGGTCCAATCGTTCGGATGGCGAGGACGATCTGTTCCTGACCAAGATGGACAGCGACGGCAAGGTGATCTGGCAGCGCGCGCTGGGCGCGGGCGGCACCGCCGACGGTGCGGCGATCAGCATTGCCGGCAATGGCGACATCGTCGTCGCCGGCACGGTCACCGGCGCGTTCGACGGCGCGGACAGCGATGGCGACATGCTGGTGGCGCGGTTCAGCGCCGCCGGCGAAGAACGGTTTGCAACGGTGGTGCGTTCGATCGGGGCCGACAGCGCCAATGCGGTCGCGGTCGGCAATGACGGCAGCGTCTTTGTCGGCGGGCGCGCGGCCAGCGGCACCGGCGACGCCTTCCTTGCCCGGCTGGATGCCAACGGCCGGTTGCAGGAACGCCGGACTATCAACAGCGGCAGCAGCGATGCCGTGCGCGCGCTGCGCGTCGACAGCGACGGATCGCTGGTCGCGCTGACCTCGGAAGGCGGCAATGCCGTTGTCCGCCGGATGAGCGGCAGCGCGCTGTCGACCGATCTCGGCCAGATCAGCCTCGGCCAGGCCGATGCGCGGGCGCTGGCGATCGGCAGCGACGGCACCATCGCGGTTGCCGGCGCGACCTCGACCGCGATTACGGGCGACGCGGTGAACGCGCTGAGCGGCGCGCGCGACGGCTTTGTCACCCGGCTCAACCCCGGCCTGTCCAACGCCACGACCAGCTATGTCGGCACCGGCGCCGACGACCAGATCGACAGCCTGACCTTCATGGGCGGCACGCTCTATGTCGGTGGGCGGACGACCGGCGATCTGGGCGGCACGCGCGCCGGGCCGGTCGACGGCTTTGTCGCGCGGGTGAACAGCGGCACCGGCGCGGTTGAAAACGTCAATCAATGGGGCCGGGCGGGCGTGCGCACCGAGGCGGTGCAGATCGCCGCCGCCCCCGGGGCAGACACGGCGATCGGGGCCTTCGGGTTCCGCCGCGGCACGATCAACCCGGAGGATTCGACCCGGCTGACCGCCCAGACCAGCCTGAGGCCCGGCGACGAATTCTCGTTCCGCGTCAATGGCGGGGCGGTCCGGCGGATCACCATTGCCGCCAATGACACGCTGACCAGCCTTGCCGACCGCATCCGTCTGGCCGCAGGCCGGGGCGTGACGGTCGCCACCCCGCGCAAGGGCGAAGGCAGCGCGCTGCGCATCGAGGCCCAGGCTGGCAACAGCATCGAGCTGATTTCCGGCCGCGATGGCCGCGACGCGCTCGAAAAGCTTGGCATGACCGCGTCGAAGCTGGTCGCTTCGGCCCCGATTCCCGACAATGCGCCGCGCGTGCGGCCGGGGGGCAATTACGGCCTTGATCTGTCGAGCGCGCTCGACATTTCGACGCTCGACGGGGCCAAGCTGGCGCTCAGCCGCATCGAGGCCGCGGTGTCGACCTCGCAGACCGCATTCCGCTCGCTGTTCTGGGACAAGAACAAGGAAGCGATCGTCAACGGCAGCGGCCGCAACGGGCGGGTGTCGCCCTATCTCGCCGCCCAGGCCAGCCGCTATCAGGACGCGCTCCGGCGGCTGGGCGGCGGCAGCGTATTCACAGGATTCTGACCCCATGGCCCAGCCGCCTGCCCTGATCAAAGGCATCACCCAGTCGATGCGCCATCTGGCTGATCGCCAGCGGGTGATTTCCGAAAACATCGCCAACAGCGAGACGCCGGGCTACAAGGCGCGCGACGTGCGCGCGCCCGATTTCGGTGCGATGCTCAACATCCGCTCGGGCCGCACGGCGGTCGCGCGGCCGACCGTGGCGATCACCAGCGGCATGGCCGCCCTTGGCGCGCGCGGGCCGAGCATCGGCGGCAATGTGATCCGCGACAAGGACATCAGCGAGACCAAGCCGGATGGCAACAACGTCACGCTGGAAGACCAGCTGCTGCGCATGGGCCAGGTGCAGGCCGATTTCACGGCGATGACCAGCCTCTACCGCAAGCAGATGGGCCTGATCAAAAGCGCCATCGGCCGCAACGGCAACTAAAGCGGTTTACGATCCGACGGCACGGAACCGGCGGTCCCCCACGTTTAGAGCATTTTCAAGCCGGATTGAATCACCCGGCGACTCGGAAAATGCGGTAAATCAAAGGGCTAGCCCGGCGCGAAAATGCGCCGGCATCCGCGATGCGCAGACGCCCCGCCCGACCCGGCGGGGCGTCTGCTTTTTGTGGCATGGGGCGCGGTTGCCGGCCGATCGGCGGACAGACAAACGCCCCCGGCCGCATCCGGCCGGGGACGCAACAGTCTCGCAAGCCCCAACGGGGTGCGGCGTTACAGGCTGGTGTTGACCGAGATCGGCGTCGCCTGATCCATCGCGAACAGGCCGCCGGCCGCGCCATAGGTCTGGCGGCGGGTGCCCGACAGCCGCTTCGCCTCTTCGGCGATCGCGTCCATGATGTCGCGCGACAGATCGATCTGGCGCGACAGCATCCGGGCATTGTCGGCGGCCACTTCCTGCAGCTCGTCCAGCGCCTCGATCAGCACCGCGCGCGGTTCGGCGTCCATGGTTTCGCGCCAGTCCGGCTGTTCGCGGGCAAGCGTCGCCATCTGGGTTTCAAGCGTCGCCGTCAGCTTCAGCTTGGCAGCGGCGACCGGTTCGATGTCGCGGCTGCGGCCGGCGGTGGCGAGCAAACCCGTCTCTTCGCGCATCAGCGCGTTGAGCGACTGGATGGTCTCGATCATGTCATCGATCATTTTGTCTGTCCCTGAAGGCGGATGATCTGGTCCATCACGGCCGGCGCAAGGCCAAGCCCGCCGCGGCGTGAAATCTCGTTGCCCAGCTGTTCGGCCAGGATGCCGCGAAACATTTCCTCGCCATGCCCGCCGCTGAACTGGTCGCCGACCTCGACGCTTTCCATCATCAGCTTGGTCATCTGGCCGATGAACACCGCTTCGAACTCGCGCGCGGTCTTGGCGGCGCGGTCGCGGCCGGGATCCTGGGCCGGCACTGCTGCCGGCTGGCCGGGCGCGGCGGGCGCGGGAATGGGCGGAAGGTCGGACATTATTGCACCTCGATCTCGGCCTGCAGCGCACCCGCGCTCTTGACCGCCTGGAGGATGGTGATCAGGTCGCGCGGGCTGACGCCCAGCGCATTGAGCCCACCGACCAGCTGGCGCAGCGACGTGCCCTCGACCAGGCCGAGCGAGCGGTTGGCCCCGTCATCGACCGCCACCGAGGTGCGCGGCAAAACCACGGTCTGGCCGTCGGACAGCGGCTCGGGCTGCGACGCGATCGGCGCTTCGGAGACGCTGATCGTCAGCCCGCCCTGGGCGATGGCGACCGGGCTGACCTTGACATCGGCGGTCATGACGACGGTCCCCGCCGCCTCGTTGATGACGATCCGCGCAGGCTGGTCGACCGCGATCTCGAGATTTTCGACCTGCGCATACAGATCGATCAGCGGCGTCTGCGCGTCGGGCGCGCGCAGTTCGACCGTTGCGGGATCGAGCACCGCCGCCGCGCCCGGAAACCGCCGGCCAATGGCGGCGGCGACGCGCTGGGCCGTGGTGAAATCGGGATTGTGCAGCGCCAGCTTCAAGCTGGTCGCAGAGCGCAGCGCATAGGGCACTTCGCGTTCGACAATCGCGCCGCCGGCAATGCGCGCCGAAGTCAGCACGCCGCGATTGACCTGCGCCGCCGCGCCCTGGGCACGAAAGCCGGACACCGCGACCGGGCCCTGCGCCACCGCATAGACCTCGCCGTCCAGCCCCTTGAGCACCGAGGCGATCAGCGTCCCGCCCTGCAGGCTGGTGGCATCGCCCATCGCCGAAACCTGGACATCGATGGTCGACCCGGCCCGGGCAAAGGGCGGCAGCGTTGCCGTCACCGACACGGCGGCGACGTTCAGGATGCGCAGCTGGGTGCCGCGAATGTTGACGCCCATGCGCTCCAACATCGCCTGCACCGATTCCTCGGTGAACGGCGTGTTGAGCACGCGGTCGCCCGTCCCCGCCAGCCCGACCACCAGGCCATAGCCGACCAGCTGGTTCGGCCGGACATTTTCGACGGCAACGATATCCTTGATCCGGGGGGCCGCATCGGCGCGCGTCTGCGGCCAGAAAGCGGCGATCAGGACCAGCAGAGGAAGAAGACGCATAATGTTCCGTCGAAAAGGGTAAACGGCACTCTTTTCTCTTATAGAAGAAGAAAGGCCGTTTTTTCCGGTCAGGAGGCAAAACTGCGTATCGAGGGAACCGCCGCGCTGCTTCAGGCCCTGATCGCCGTTCATCCGGCGAAGCGGGTCGATGCGCCGCAGTTCCAGCCGGGGGCCGCCCCGCCGCCGCCCGCCGGGCAGAGCGCGGTCAGCCCGCCCGTCCAGTCGGTGCAAATGCTGGTGACGCTGGCCGCCGCCGGGCCGGAACCGGACCGCCGGGCTGAAATCGCCCGCCAGGCCGAAGAGGGCGTCAACGCGCTCGAACAGCTGCACCGCGCGCTCATCGCCGGCACGGTCGGCCCGCAAAAGCTGCGCGAACTGCGCGAATGGACCCGCCGGCGCGACCGCTCGGCGGATACGGCGCTGTCGACGCTGCTCGACGAGATCGAGCTGCGCATCCTGGTCGAACTGGCAAAGCTCGAACGGCGCGGCTGATCGGGGGCGGCTCCCCGGCCGCCATCCTAACGCCCGCCATCGGATCTCCGGATTTCCTGTC
>DBAW01000210.1:0-11141 GCA_002291855.1 Sphingomonas sp. UBA1000 | reverse complement strand
ATGATCTCGGCCACCGCGGCATAATGCTCGACCGGGATCGGCCGGTCGATCTCGGCGCTGGCATAGAGCGCACGGGCAAGCGGCGGGCTTTCGATGATCGGCACATCGGCCGCGCCCGCGACCTCGCGGATCTTGAGCGCGATCGCATCGACGCCCTTGGCGACGACGATGGGCGCGCGCATCGTGCCATGTTCATATTTGAGCGCGACCGCATAATGGGTGGGGTTGGTGACGACGACACTGGCCGTCGGCACCGCCGCCATCATCCGGCGGCGCGAGCGCTGGATGCCGATCTGGCGCTGGCGCGCCTTGACCTTGGGGTCGCCGTCGCTTTCCTTGTGCTCGTCCTTCACCTCCTGCAGCGTCATGCGCATCTTGGCGAGGAAGGCGCGGCGCTGATAGATAAAGTCGAACGCGGCGATCGCGCCGACCAGCACCAGCACGCATTTGACGAGGATCACGACCAGCGCAGCGGCGGTGCGCGCAATCTCGATCGGCTCCATGCCGACCAGCTGGTCGATGGCGGTGGCGTGCGGCCACAGCACGATGACGCCGATGGTGATGACCGCCGCCGATTTGGCGAGCGTCTTGGCAAACTCGACCAGCCCCTGCTTGCCGAAAATGCGGCCAAGCCCGGTGAACGGGTTGAGCTTGCTCCATTTGGGCGTGACGCGCGCCCAGGCGATGGTCGGCATCCCCTGCGAAAACCCGACCAGCAGGCCAAAGCCGAACAGCACGGCCAGCACCGGCCCGATCGCCATCAGCAGCTCACCGGCAATATGGATGGCGAAGCGGCTGGCATCGAGCGGATCGAGCCGGATCTGGTCGGCGCTGCCCCAGATGCGCACCGCCATGCGCGCCAGCGCGGTCAGCGCGCCCAGCCCCAGCGATCCGAGCACCATGAACATGGCCCCGAACATGATCGCATGGCGCATTTCGGGCGCGGTCGGGACATCGCCCTTCTTGCGCGCATCCTCGAGCCGCTTGGCGGTCGGCTCCTGGGTTTTCTGGTCCTTGTCGGCCTCTGCCATGGGTCAGGCGAAGCCGTTGTTCATCCATTCGGCGAACGATGCCGAAAAGGCGGTGAGGATCGCCCCGATGGTGACGGCGAGCAGCGCCATGCCGATCAGGATGTTGAGCGGTTGGGCGATGAAGAAGATCTGGATCGCGGGCGCCAGCCGCGCCGACAGGCCGAGCGCGACGTTGAACACGATGCCATAGACCAGAAACGGCCCGGCGATGCTGACCGCGAGCATCATCGCCTTGCCGGTGGTCGCCACCGCCAGCCGCGCCAGCTCGCCGGGGTCGGGCACGACGCCGACGGGGAAGAATTCGTAAGACCGGACGATCGCGGCGATCCACATGTGATGCAGCCCCATCGCCATGCAGAACAGCACGGCGGCAAGCGCGATCAGCTTGGCAAGCAGCGGCGTCTGGCCGCCGAGCGAAGCGTCGAACACCAGGGCCGAGCTGAGCCCGGTCTGCAGGCTGATGATCGCCCCGGCCATGATGATGGCCTGAAACAGCAGCTTGACGAGCATGCCGAGCGCAAGACCGATGCCCAGCTCGACAAGGACGAGGCCGAGCAGCTGCGCATCATTGCCGGCAACCGGCAGCACGCGCGCCGACAACAGCCCCCACAGGGCCGCCGTCATGCCGAGCGCGCCCATCAGGCGCAGGCGCATCGGCACCGCATCCTCGGAAAACACCGGCAGCAGCATCAGCACCGCGCCGACGCGCGCGAACAGGATCAGAAAGCCGGTCGCCTGGACGGGCAGATCGGCATACATGGCCGGCTCAGCCCTTCACGATCCGGCTGCTGATCTCGGCCATGAAGCCGGACAGCGCCTGCCCCATCATCGGCAGCGTCATCAGCAGCACGACCCCCATCACGAGGATCTTGGGCACGAAGGTCAGCGTCATTTCCTGAATCTGGGTCAGCGCCTGCAACAGGCCGATGGCCACGCCGGTGATCAGCGACGCGATCAGCAGCGGGCCGGAGACCGCCAGGATCAGCATCAGCGCCGCCTTGGCGATCTCCATGACATCGGCTGCGCCCATGTCAGATCTGCATCCGCATGATATCGGTATAGGCGTTGACCACCTTGTCGCGCACCGCGATCACCGTATCGAGCGCGGTCTCGGCCGCGCCGATCGCGGTCACGACGTCGATCAGGTCGCCCTTGCCCGCGACCTGGGCGGCGCTCGCCGCTTCGGCGCTGCGCAGGCTGTCGGCGGCGTTCGACACCAGATTGTCGACCATCGCGCCGAAACCGCCTTCATCGGTGGCGGCGGCACCGGCGCTGCCGGCTGCCCCACCCGTCTTCAGGCCCGTCCCGACCCCGAGCGCGCGGCCATAGGCCGACGCCGCATCAAGTGCGCCAAGCGACATAGCATTACTCCTGTGTGTGGCGATTATTTGATCAGATCGATGGTGCGCATCGTCATCGTGCGCGCAGCCTCGATGGCGTTGAGATTGGCCTCATAGGACCGCTGCGCCGCGCGCATGTCGGCGCTTTCGACCAGGCTGTTGACGTTGGGGCGCTGGATATAGCCCTGCGCATCAGCCGCCGGATGGCCGGGCTGATAGATGCGCTGGAACGACGATTTGTCGGTGGTGACGGTGCTGACCTTGACGCTGGTCGCGCCCTCCGCACCCTTCACCTCGGGTTTGAACACCACGACGCGGCGGCGATAGGGATCGCCGCCCGGGGTGCGCGCGACCGAATCCGCATTGGCGAGATTTTCCGCGATCACGCGCATCCTCAGGCTCTGCGCCCTGAGGCCAGAGGCGGAGATATCGGTACTGGTCTTCAGGTCCATCATCAGGCTCCCGCCGGGGAACTGCCCGGCCGCTACCCCCCTCTTATAGGCAGATTTTGCCTAGTCGGGCCGGGCAGGCGGAAAATCTCTCCTATAAGTCGAGATGAAAGGGAGACCGCAATGTCGGCGCTTGAAGAAGTCAGCGTACAAATGTCGGTGGTGCTGGGCTCGACCCGCCTGCCCATCCGCCACATCCTCACCATGGGCCGGGGGGCCATGATCCCGCTCGACTGCGGCTATGATGATCCCAGCGAACTGCATGTGAACGGCACGCTGATCGCGCTCGGCAAGGTGCTGGTGAACGGCGACCGCATGTCGCTGGAAATCACCCAGATGGTCGAACGGGGCGGCTGATGGACCTGTTCGCACTGATGCGGATGCTGGGGGCGCTGCTGCTGGTGCTCGGGCTGATGGCGGTGGGGCTGTGGGCGGTCAGGCGCTATAATCTGCGCCTGCCGGGCCGGATCGGCGGCCACCAGCCGGGGCGCATCGAACTGGTGGAACGCACCGCGCTCGATGCGCGCCGCTCGGTCGCGCTGCTGCGCCGCGACGGGCGCGAGCATCTGATCCTGATCGCGCCCGAGGGCAATCTGGTCATCGAAAGCACGATCCTGCGCGACGAGATCGACCATGCCGCCGAGGCCGAGCGGCTGCGCATCGCCGAGGAAAAGCGCGCCGCCGCCGCCGCCGCCATGGCGCAGACCAAGGCCGAGCTGGCGCAGATGCGCGACAGCTTTGCGCAGATGGTCGATGGCGCGCGCGACCGGCTGGCCGAACGCACCGCCCCGGCCTTCACCCTTGCGGGCGATGCGATCGACAGCGTGTCGACGCTGGCCGGGCTGGTGCTGCACGGGCCGGACCTGCCGGTTGCCGATGATGCGGCGGCCAAGGCGGAAGAACCGGTTGTTGCCCCGCCTGCGCCTGCCGCGCCGCTGACCGTCGTCCAGATGACGCCGACCGCGCCGCGCCGGGTGCGCCGCCGCAGCCTCGCCAAGGCGGCCTGACATGCGATTTCTGAAGTTGATGCTGCTGGCGGTGTGCCTGTTCGCGCCCAGCCTTGCCTGGGCGCAGGCGGCGGGTGCCGATGCCGCGGCCGGCGCATCGGCGACCATCAGCCTGGGCGAAGGTTCGCTGACCAGCCGGGCGATCCAGCTGGTCATGATGCTGACCGTGCTGTCGCTGGCGCCCGGCATCCTGATGACGGTCACCTGCTTCACCCGCATCGTCGTGGCGCTGTCGCTGCTGCGCACCGGGATCGGCGCGCCGGGCGTGCCGCCCAATCCGGTGCTGATCAGCCTGGCGCTGTTCCTGTCGTTTTTCGTGATGACGCCGACCTTCGAGGCGGCGTGGCAGAACGGGGTCAAACCCTATAATGAAGGCCGCATCACCGAAGAGGTGGCGTTTACGCGCACGTCGGAGCCGTTTCGCAAGTTCATGCTCACCCATGTCCGCGGCGACGATCTGAAGCTGTTTTCGGACCTGTCGGGCAAGCCGGTGCCGGCCGCGCAGACGCCGCTGTCGACGCTCATTCCCGCCTTTATGATTTCAGAGCTGCGCCGCGCGTTCGAAATCGGCTTTCTGCTGCTGCTGCCCTTCCTCGTCATCGACATGGCGGTATCCGCGATCCTGATGGCGATGGGGATGATGATGCTGCCGCCACCATCGATCTCGCTGCCGATGAAGATCATCTTCTTCGTGCTTGTCGATGGCTGGGCGCTGATCGCCGGGTCGCTGGTCCGCAGCTTCGGCAGCTGAGGCCGCCGGCCCCAGTAAGCAGGTTCAGGAGCAGCCAGCTTCGGGCAAACAGCTTGAGGGAAACGGTGTCAGGCCGCGCCGTCGGCCGGCCCGGCACCCGCCAGCCAGGCGTCGAGCGCATCGAAGGCCAGCGGGTCGGCAAAGGCGATGCCGACCTCTTCGCCCACCCAGCGCACGGTTGCCGCCTTGGCCGGCAGGCCCGGCACATGGATCTGGAGCGGCTCGTTCGGGCGCGGGGCGACCGGGATGATGATCTTGGCCCCGCCCAGCGAGATGTCGCACAGCCGCCCGCTCAGCCGCCGGCCGCGCAGTTCGACCGTGATGCGCGCCGCCGCCGCGACACGCGGCCCGCGCGGCTGGCGGCTCTTGAGGATCCGGCTGACCGGCGCGGGCGCAGGCGCAACCAGCGCCGCCACCGCCACCGGCGCATCGAACGACATGCCCGCGCGGCCGCCCTCGGCCCAGACGATCAGCCCGTCGAGCGGCGGATGGTGGCGCACCTCGACCCGCACCCGGTCGGCCGGGCGCAGCGCCGCCGATGTTTCCAGCATCAGCCCGGTTTCCGACAGGTTGCGGATCCGGCACAGCGCCTCCTGCCCCCCGACCGTCAGCTTGGCGACGATCAGCAGCGAAACGGTGCGCTCCGCGCGCGGGCGCGCCGCGCCGGACGCCGGCCCGGCGGGATCGAACCCGCGCGGCTGAAAGGTCATGACGGATTGGCCTGGATGATCGCCACCTTGCGGACGACGCCCGCGCCGAATGCCTTGGGCGCGGCGGCGGCGACGATCTTGCGATAGCCTTCCAGATCGGCCAGCTGGCCGTCCGGCCCGGCGGCAAGCGGCGTGCGGAACGTCTGCAGGTTGATCGCGTGCAGCAGCAGCGGCATCCGCGCCTTCAGCGCCTCGGCCTGATCGGCCGGCACCTGCAACGCGGCATCGATCGATGTGTAGCCGGCCAGCCGCCCGTCGGGAAACACCAGCGGCACCAGCACGACCTCGGTCTTGATGAAGGCAAGGTTCGCCTCCTCCTCGACGGGCGATTTGGGCTTGGCCGGCCCGGCGTCGGGCGCGGGCAGCAGCTGACCGACGCCAAAGGCGGCACCGCCGCCCACGCCCAGTCCGGCGATCAGCATCAGCGGAAGAAGAAGAGCGGGTTTCACGTCAGAACCTGAAGCTGGCGTCGCTGGGCAGCGGGGAGGATTCGGCCATCAGCACGATGGTGATGCGGCGGTTCTCCGCCCGCTCGGGCTGGTCGGGATAGACGGGCCGGGTCGCGGCAAGCGCAACCACTTCGGAAAAACGGTCGGGCGTCAGCCCGCCGGCGATCAGCGCTGCCCGCGCGGCCAGCGCCCGGTCGGCCGACAGCTTCCAATTGGCCTCGCTCTGGCCGCCGGTCGCATCGGTATGGCCTTCGATGGCGATGCGCACGCCGCTTTTGCCGATCTTGCGCGCCACGTCGGTCAGCAGGGTGCGCGCATAGGCGTTCAGCACCGCGGTCCCGCCTTGGAACATCGACCGGTTGGCGTCGTCCATCAGGCTGATGCGCAGCCCGTCGCGCGACGGCTGGAACGCCACTGTCTGGCGCTCGGACTTGGGGGTGGTGACCGGCTGGAGCAGCAGCTTCAGCTCCTCGGCCATCACGCGCAGCGACGGATCGGGCACCGCCGCGCTGCCGCCCCGGGCGGTGCCCTGGGTCGCGGCCTCGGCGGTCGGCTGGCCGTTCGACATCGGATTGTCGGACTGGGCCCGCCGGGTGCGTCCGCCCAGCCCCGGCTGCCGGCCGCTCAGGCTCTCGATCGTCTCGCCCGGCTTGCCGGAGGCGCTCGACGGCGAGAAATATTCGGCCAGCCCCTGCAACTTTTCCTGATCGGGATCAGCGATCAGCCACAACAGCATGAAGAACGCCATCATCGCGGTCACGAAGTCGGCATAGGCGACCTTCCACGCACCGCCATGATGGCCGCCGCCGACCACCTTCTTGACGCGGCGGATGACGATCGGACGCGTATCGGACGAGGATGACGGATTGGCCGCCATGTCAGGCCGCCTTCAGCACGTCTTGCAGCCGCCGCTGCATGACCTCGAGCCGGATCTCGGACACCGCGTCATGGCCGCTAATGCCCTCGGCCAGCCGGTCGAGCAGGCCGGCAGTTTCCGAGATGCGCTGGACGAGCAGGTCGAACGCCTGCAGCTGCTCGGTATATTTGAGCGCCAGATATTCGTCGCAGGCCAGCACATCGGCCAGCTGCTCGATCAACGTGCGCACGTCGCGGATCTCGTTGGCGAGCGCGCTGCACAGCGTGGGGGCGAGGCTGTCGATGTGAGACATTGAGTGATCCCGATCTTGAAGTTTGTCGTTGGTCGCAAAGGGCTCAGAACAGCTCGAGTTCGCCGCCGGTGACGGCCGGCTTGGGCGGCTTGATCTGGATCGGCGGGGCCTGCGCCACGCGCGAGCAGCGCGACTTGCCCTCATAGGCCAGAAACTCGACCCGCCGGGCGAAATTGCCGCCGACATCCTCGTGCGCGATGGCGATGCCTTCCGTCTGGCAGAAGCGGCGGGCGAAGCTGGCATTCTGGCTGCCGATCGACCCCAGCCCGGCCACGACATTGGCCCCGCCATAGATGTGCGCCTTCAGCCGGTCGCGCGACGCGCCGCGCGCCATCAGCGCGTTGATCAGCACTTCCATCGCATGGACGCCGTAACGCTGCATGTCCTGGGGCGACACGTCATGTCCCGCACTCGGCTCGCCGAGCAGGAAATGGTTCATGCCGCCGATCCGCGACACCGAATCCTGCAGGCACACCGCGATGCACGAGCCCAGCACCGTCGAGACGATGACATTGGCCTCGCTGACCACGGCGTGCTCGCCCTGGACGATCGGGACACGGCGCATCGCGGCCGCGCTCATGTCAGTTCACCGAACACGCGCTCGATCTTTTCCTTGAGGGCCGCGGGCGCAAAGGGTTTGACAACATAGTTGTTCACCCCGAGCGCCGCCGCGCGCTGGACGATCTCGCGGTCGGACGAGCCGGTGAGCATGATGAACACCGTCTTGCCGATCACCGGATCCTTGCGGACCTCCTCGAGCAACTGGAGCCCGTCCATCTCTGGCATGTTATAGTCCGAGATGATCAGGTGCACGCGGTCGCTCTTGACCGCGCTCAGCGCCTCGACGGGATCCGCCTTGTCGCGCACATCCTTGAACCCGAAGTCCTGGAGCGCGCGGCGGATCATCGCCCGCATGCTGGCCTGATCGTCGACGACCATCACCTTGATTGCCGCTGCAGCTGGCATGCCTTACTCTCCACCCACTTATTTGCGGCACGCGCCGAGGATCGCCTCGGGCATGGCCGAAAGATTCACCTGACGCTCGACTGCGCCCGCCTCAAATGCCGCGCGCGGCATGCCGTAGACGACGCAGGTATCCGCACTCTGGCCGAAGGTGCGCGCCCCGGCCCGCCGCATCGCCAGCAGCCCGGCCGCGCCGTCCTGCCCCATGCCGGTGAGGATCGCCCCGACCGCGCCGGCACCGCGCCTTGCGACCGAGTTGAACAGCACATCGACCGCGGGGCGATGGCCGCCGACAGGGTCGCTCGGCACCAGCTTGATGCGCGGCTGGCTGCTGTTGACCATCTCCATGTGGCAGGCCCCGCCGGGCGCGATATAGACATGGCCGCGCTCGACCGCCTGACCGTCGGTCGCCTCGACCACGGTCATCGGCGCCGCCGCGTTCAGCCGGGCGGCGAAACCGCCGGTAAAGGCCGCCGGCATGTGCTGGACGACCAGCACCGGCGGACAATCGGCCGGCAGCGAGCCGATGAGCGAGAACAGCGCTTCCACCCCGCCGGTCGACGCACCGATCGCGATGATCACGTCGCGATACTGGCCATTGATCGCCGCCGGCTTGGGCGTGGTCGGCGCGCCGCCCGGGCGCACCCGCGAACGGGCCGCGCTCTTGACCGTGCGGCGCAGCAGATCGGCATCGCGCATGATGTCGGCGGCATTGCCCGACGGCTTGGCGATGCAGTCGACCGCGCCCAGTCGCAGCGCCTCGATCGTCACTTCGGTGCCGCGCCCGGTGAGCGTCGAGCACATCACCACCGGCATCGGGCGCAGGCGCATGATCTTTTCAAGGAAGGACAGGCCGTCCATCCCCGGCATCTCGACGTCGAGGGTCACGACATCGGGGTTCATGTCCTTGATGATCTGGCGCGCGCTGTGCGGTTCCGGGGCCAGGCCCACCACCTCGATCTCGGGATCCGAACCGAGGATGCGGTTGAGCGCGGCGCGCATCGACGCGCTGTCGTCGACGATGACGACCCTGACGGGAGAAGCAGTCTTGACGGGGGACGCGATCACGCTCCGGCTCCATTTTTCACATAGATTGTCTGTCCGCACGGGCTCATGCCGTGCTGCGCGGGGCCGATCAGGCGTTCGGAATGGCCGATATAGAGATACCCCCCCGGAGCGAGCTGATCGACGAGCCGCATTTCCAGCTCGCGCTTCGCATCGTCCTCGAAATAGATCATCACGTTGCGGCAGAAGATCACGTCATATTGCTGGCGCATCGGCCAGTCGGCGAACAGGTTGAGCAGCCGCGCGGTAACAAGGCTGCGCGCCTCCTCGACCATTTCGAACCCGCCCTGCACCGGCCGCATCCACGCCCGGCGATAGGGCTCGGGGATCGCCTCGGCGGTGGCCGCCGGATAAAAGCCCCGCGCCGTCGCCTTCACCATCGGCGGCGAAATGTCGGTCGCCAGCAGCTTCACATCCGCGCTGCGCAACCAGCCGGCATGGCTGCGGTCGGTGCCGAGCAGGCACATGGCGACCGTGTAGATCTCCTCGCCCGACGAACAGGCCGCCGACCAGATGCGCACCGGCCCGCGCCGGGCGCGGTCCTTGAGCATCGGCAGCGCGACTTCGCGCAGATGGTCGAAATGATGGACCTCGCGGAAGAAATGCGTGTGGTTGGTGGTGAGCGCCGTCACCATCTCCCCGCGCTCGACCGGATCGGTCTGGACCAGCTTCACATAGTCGCGGAACGTCGACAGCCCATGTTCGCGCAGCCGGCGCGACAGGCGCGAATGGACCAGCGTCATCTTCGCCGCGGTCAGATGGACGCGGCTTTCCGACAGCATGATGCGCGCGATCGCGTCGAACTCGGCCCGGCCGAGTTCGGCCTCGCCGCCAAGCGGCGACGCGTGCGCGACGGCACCGGACAGGGGCGACGCGGTCGTGCTCACGCAGCGAGATCCAGCTGGCGGGTCACGTTCAGCGCATCGAGGTCGAGCAGCAGCACCATCGCGCCTTCGTCCGACGCATCCTGCTGGGCGCGCGTCTGCGCCTTGACGAGACCGGCGACCACGCCCGGTTCGGCCAGATCGATATCGGGCGCGGGCTGCACCTGATTTTCGGTGATCGACACGATGTCGGCGACTTCATCGACCAGAAAACCGGCCTGCTTGCCGTCGCTCACGACCACCAGGATGCACGACCGCGAATGCGGCACGCTGGGTTCCCAGCCCAGCCGTTCGGCAAGGCCGATGATCGGGATCACGGTGCCGCGCAGATTGGCGACGCCCTTGATATATCCCGGCACGCCCGGCAGCGGCGTCGGCTCTTCCCATTCGCGGATCTCGATCAGCGCACTCATGTCGATGCCGAAGATGCGGTTCGACAGGGTGAAGGTGACGATCTTACGCTCGGCGGAGTTCACATTGGTCGTGGTCATGCTGCCAGTCCTTTCGGGGTCGCGCGGCCATTGACCGGATGGGCCGCGACAAGGGCTTCGATATCGAGGATCAGCGCGATCGAGCCGTCGCCCAGGACGGTGGCACCGCCCAGGCCGCGGATCGGATAGAGATTCTGGTCGAGGCTCTTGATCACCACCTCGCGGCGGTCGTCGATCGTGTCGACCATCAGCCCGACCAGCCCGGCGGTGTCGCTTTCGACGACGATGACCAGCGAATCCTCGGGCTCGCGGCTGTGCGCGGAATGGATGCCGAACACATCGGCGAGCCTGCGGACCGGCAGATAGGACCCGCGCAGCTCGATCACCTCGTCCTGCGGCGACACGCGCTGCACCTGCCCCGGCGCGGGCTGGACCGATTCGACAACGCTCGCCAGCGGCAGCACGAACCGCTGACCGCCCAGCCGCACGATCATCCCGTCGAGAATGGCGAGCGTCAGCGGCAGGATCATCGTGAACGACGTGCCTTCGCCCGGCACCGACGCGATTTCGACGCGGCCGCCCAGCGCCTCGATGTTGGACCGGACGACGTCCATGCCGACGCCGCGGCCCGAAATGTTCGACACCACCTCGGCGGTCGAGAATCCGGGCGCGCAGATCAGCTGGTCGATTTCCTCGTTGGTCAGCTGCGCATCGGCGGGGACGATGCCCTTTTCGATCGCCTTGGCACGCACCCGCGCCCGGTCGATCCCGCGGCCGTCGTCGCTCACCCGCACGATGATGCGGGCGCCCTTCTGCTCGGCCGACAGACGGATCGTGCCTTCGGCCGGCTTGCCCTTGGCGATGCGGTCCTCGGGCTTTTCGACGCCGTGGT
>DBAW01000269.1 GCA_002291855.1 Sphingomonas sp. UBA1000 | reverse complement strand
TGACCGGCACCGGGTGTTGGTGATTGGGAAGAACGGCACCGGCCCGCCCCCCCACCCGCCCTCCCAACGGCAGGATACGCCATGGGGGGCCGGGTGGGGGTGCGGGCCGGTGCCGTTCTTCCTAGCTAACGACTCCCGGTGCCGTTCTTCCCCGAACAGCCTCCAGGCCTCCCCCACCGTTCAGGCGGCAAGCGCCTCGTCGGGACCGGCGACCAGAGCTTCGGGATCGACCAGCAGCAGCGCCTCGCCGCCGAAATCGAGCATGCCCAGCGCGACGCGTGCCCAGCCGGCGTCCAGCCGGGCGCGGATCGGGGCCGGGGCCTCCTCGATCACCCGCGCATCCTCGATCGTGCCGACGCGCAGCCCGTAATGATGCCCGTCGACATTGACGACCACGATCCGCGACCGCCGCGCAGGGGTCGGCGGCAGGCCGAGCGCGCGTTCGCAGCAGATGATGGTCAGCACGCGCGAGCGCAGCGGCGCCAGCCCGGCAATGTGCGGCGGCGCGAGCGGCACCGGCGCGATATGGTCGATATCGACCACCGATTCGACCAGCGCGGCGCGGATCGCGACCGGCTGATCGGCGATGGTGGCGATCAGATAGAGATTGTCCATCAGCCCCGCTCCGCCGCGATGCGTTCAATGGCCGCGAGCAGCGCGACCCGGTCATAGCGATAGATGCGGTCGCCGCCGGCGCGCTGCCGGTCGGGCGTCAGCCGGACGACCGGGGCCGCCCCCTGCCCGGCATCACCGCCTGCCTCCGCGCCATCCTCCAGCGCGATGATGACCGCCGGTTCCTCGGCCGCGCTGTCCCCCTGAAAGGCGACGCGATAGCCCGCCGCCTCGACCAGCGGGCGCAGGATTTCGCGCGTCCACAGATCCTCGCGGTCGGGCAGCAGGCAGACCGGACGGCGCGGCGGCGGCACATCCGCGTCGGCAGCGGCGAACAGCCAGAACGGATCGAGCAGCTCGATCTGCTCGCCGCCCGCCAGCACGACCCCCGCGACCGGCCCCGGCGCACCGGCGGCCTGGCAATCGGGCGGCAGGCGGACAATGTCGATCACATCGTCGATCGCATAGGCAAGGTCGCGCGCGCCGTCATGCAGGCGCAGCAGCTTGAGCGTCTCGCCCGCCGGCGCGGCATCCAGCCCGGCGAGCGGCAGCAGCCGGTCGCCGATGGCGACGCGCATCCGCCCGGCGGTGAAGCGGATCTGGTCGATCGGCACATCCTCGACCCGCTCGACCACGGCCAGGCGGATCGCCCGCACCCGCCCGTCCAGATCGCGGAACAACAGGTTCGACACATGGGTGTCGGCCTCATCGGCCTCGGGGGCGGCAAGCGCGGCCGCCGCGTCTTCCGCCGCCACCCCGGCGCGCGCGGCGATGCCCGCCATGTCGAGCAGCAGCATCGGCACGCCGCTGTCGGGCAGCGACTTGCCGGCATAGACGCCGGTTGCGGCAATCGGCGGCGAGGCCGGCTTGATCACCAGCTCCTCATGGTCGTGCACCGCCTCGACGCACAGCGCATAGGTGCAGCCGGCCCCGGCGCGGATGACGACAAGGGTGCGCCCGTCGGCCGCATCCACCGGTCCCATGCCCAGCACCTGTTCGAGATGGACGAGCGGCATCGCCCGCCCCCTGATGGTGACGATGCCGGCATTGCCGAGCGAATCGATGCGGATCATCCCGCTCGACGCGCGCACAATCTCGTCGATGGCGGCGCGCGGAATGGCAAAGCACTGCCCGCCCGCCGACACGGTCAGCGTGGCGATGATCGTCAGCGTCAGCGGCACGCGGATCACGGCGCGCAGCCCGACGCGCGGCCGGTTGTCCAGCTCGATCGATCCGCCGATCCGTTCGATGTTCGATTTGACCACGTCCATGCCGACGCCGCGGCCCGACAGGGCGGTCACCTGTTCGGCGGTCGACAGGCCGGGCGAGAACACCAGCGCCAGCCGCGCCGCCGCGCTCATCTGCTCGGCGGCCTCGGGCGTCACGATGCCGGCGGCGACCGCCTTGGCCACGATCCGCGCTTCGTCGATGCCATTGCCGTCGTCGGCGACCTCGATCACGATCTGGTTGCCCGACTGGCGCGCGCTGATCGCCAGCCGGCCGACCGGCGGCTTGCCGCGCCGGCGGCGTTCGGTCGGCGGCTCCAGCCCATGGTCGATGGCGTTTCTGACCATGTGGGTCAGCGGATCGCGGATCAGTTCGATCATCTCGCGGTCCAGCTCGACATCGCCGCCATCGATTTCCAGGTCGACGGGCTTGCCCAGTTCGGCGGCCGTGTCGCGCACCAGCCGGGGCAGCGCCGAAAACAGCTTTTCGATCCGCTGCATGCGGGTGCGCGTCACCGCGTCGCGCATGTCGGCGATGCAGCCCGACAGCCGCTCGAACGCGCCGCCCAGCTCATCTTCCGCGCCCAGATCGCGCAGCCGGCGCGAAAGCTCGTTGCGGGCAAGCACCATGTCCGACACGCCGCTCATGATCCGGTCGAGCAGGTCGAGCGGCACGCGGATGCTGCGTGTGGCCGCGCGCGACGCCTGGGTCATGCTCACCGCCTGGGCGGCGGGCTGCGCGCCGCGCCCGGCATCGGCAAGGGCCGCGATCAGCTGGTCATCCTCATCTTCCGACAGGCTGGTCCCGGCTTCGAGCGCGTCGACATGCTCGCCGATGCGGTCGATCACCGCGAGCACGGCGGTGACGAGCGCGGCATCGCCGCCGCGCGTGCCCGCGCGCAGCGCCGACAGCACATCCTCGGCGGCATGGCTCAGCCGTTCGAGCCGGGGCAGTTCCAGAAAGCCGCAGCTGCCCTTGACGGTGTGGACGAAGCGGAACACCGCATCCAGGCGCGCGCGATCCTGCGGATCGGCCTCCCAGGCGATGATCTCGCCCGACAGCGCCTCCAACGTCTCGCGCGTTTCCGCGATGAACTCGCTCAGCAGATCGTCCATCAGCCCCATCCGGTCCGGTCGGGGCCTTGTGACAGGGCGATGGTTAAGGCAGGGTTAGGGCCGGCGCGTCAGGCGGCGGGCGCGTGGCGGAGCGTCGCCCCGAACATCACGAACGGCTCTTCGGGCGCGGAGACCAGCACCTGCCCGCCGGTGCCGGCGACCAGCTGATGCACCAGCCAGGCGGCGGCGGCGCGCGGCGTCAGCGCCGCTTCGTCGGTGCGCCCCTGAAGCGCATCGCGCAACTCGCTGTCGAGCACGAGGCGCGGCCCTTCGGCGCGCACGACGATTTCGGTGGTGTCGCCGGCCACTTCCGCGCCGACATCGAGCCGCCCGCCGCGCACCAGCGCATCGCCAGCGATGAGCGCAAGGTTGAGCAGCACCTTGATCGCCGTCTTGCTGAGCGCCTCGGCCTCGACCATCCAGCCCAGCTCGACCCGGCCGCCGGGGCCGAACAGCCCCTCGATCGCCGCCCGCGCCTCGCGCGACGCGACGCTTTCGCCAAAGCCGCCCGCCGCGCCGAATGCGAGGCGGAAGAATTTGAGCTTGTTGGCCGAGGCACGCGCGCTTTCGTTGAGCAGATCGAGGCAGCGCGCCCGCATGTCGGGATCATGCTCGTCGGCCAGCAGCTCCAGCCCGTTGTTGAGCGCCCCGACCGGGCTGAGCAGATCATGGCACAGGCGCGAGCACAACAGGCTGGCGAAGTCGACGGCGCTGGCAGTCATGAGGCGTCCCGGTTGCAAACAGAGGCGCCCTTCTGGCGAAGCGGCGGGCGCGATGCAAGCCGGCTGCGCCGGGCCGGATCAGCCGAACGGCGTCAGCACCACCGGCACGAACCCGCCGGGCAGCGTGCGCCATGCGCCCGGCAGTGCGCTGTCATCCTGCCCCCCGCCGCCGGGCAGGATCAGCCAGATCTGGCCGTCCCCCGCCGCCTGCGCGGCGTCGCGCGGCGACGGCCGGGCCGGACCCTCAGGATGCGAATGATAGCAGCCAATGACCGCCGGGCCGCCATGGCGCGCGGCGCGGTGGGCGGCGATCAGCGCGGCGGGATCGATCTCGAACGCCGTCGCCGGATCGGCAGCGACATTGGCGCAGGGCTGCGCGGTGTCGATCCGCACGCTGCCGTCCGTGGCCGTCGCGCCCAGCAACAGCCCGCACACCTCGCGCCCCGGCGCCGTCGCGGCATGGGCGCGGGCCGCCGCCAGCGCCGCCCTTGAAATCATCACCGTCATGACCAACTTCGCCTATCCGATGGACGCGGGGGTTTCCATAATCGCGGCGACAATCAGCGCCGAAGCCGATGGCTGGCGGCTCGACCGGGCACTAGCCGCGGCCGTGCCGACGCTGTCGCGCGAACGGATCAAGACGCTGATCGCCTCCGGCCGGGTGACCGGCGACGATGGCCGGCCGTGGCGCGATCCGGCGGTGCGGGCGACCGCGGGCGCGCAGTTCGCGCTGGGCGTTCCCGATCCGGCACCGGCGCACAATGTCGCGCAGGACCTGAAGCTCGTGATCGCGTTCGAGGATGAACATCTGATCGTGATCGACAAGCCGGCGGGGATGGTCGTCCATCCCGCCGCCGGCAATCCCGATGGCACGCTCGTCAATGCGCTGCTGCATCACTGCGCGGGGCAGCTGTCGGGGATTGGCGGCGTCGCCCGGCCGGGCATCGTCCACCGGATCGACAAGGACACATCGGGCCTGATCGTGGCGGCCAAGACCGACCGCGCACATGAAGGGCTGGCGCGGCAGTTTGCCGATCACAGCATCGACCGCCGCTATCTGGCGATCGTCGCCGGCCTGCCCAGCCCGGCCGCGGGGACGGTCGATGCGCCGCTTGCCCGGTCGGACAGCGACCGCAAAAAGGTGGCGATCGTCGCCGCCGGGCGCGGCAAGCGCGCCGTCACCCATTACCGGATGGTCACGCCGCTGCGCGACTCGGCGCTGGTCGAATGCCGGCTGGAAACCGGGCGCACCCATCAGGTGCGCGTCCATATGGCCTCGCTGGGCCATGGGCTGCTCGGCGATCCGGTCTATGGCCGCGTCCGGCCGGGACACCGCGAGGTGTTGAAAGCATTGGCGTTCAAACGGCAGGCGCTGCACGCTGCACGGCTGGGCTTTATCCATCCGGTCACGCGGGCCGAGATGGCTTTTGACAGCGAAATGCCCGATGACATGCAGCTGTTGTTCAGTCAGCTGCGTATATAAGTGTGTTAAGTCTTGATGCCCGCCCGGAAAGGGCGCGGCGACGGCAGGGAGAATGAGCAATGGCCAGTGGCAAGAACGTACCCGCGACCATCCCGGCGCTGGGCGGCGAGGCCGGCCTCAACCGCTATCTCGCCGAGATCCGCAAATATCCGATCCTGACGCCCGAGCAGGAATATATGCTCGCCAAACGCTATCAGGAGCATCAGGACCCGGAAGCGGCGGCGCAGCTGGTGACCTCGCATCTGCGGCTCGTGGCCAAGATCGCGATGGGCTATCGCGGCTATGGCCTGCCGGTGTCGGAGCTGATTTCCGAAGGCAATATCGGCCTGATGCAGGGCGTGAAGAAGTTCGAGCCGGACCGGGGCTTCCGCCTTGCCACCTATGCGATGTGGTGGATCCGCGCCTCGATCCAGGAGTTCATCCTGCGCTCCTGGTCGCTGGTGAAGATGGGCACCACCGCCGCGCAGAAGAAGCTTTTCTTCAACCTGAGGCGGATGAAGAACCGCATCGACGCGTTCGAGGATGGCGATCTGCGGCCCGAGGACGTGACCAAGATCGCCACCGATCTCGGCGTGTCCGAAGACGATGTGATCAGCATGAACCGCCGCATGGCGATGGGCGGCGACAGCTCGCTCAACGTGTCGATGCGCGAGGATGGCGAAGGCCAGTGGCAGGATATTCTTGCCGACAATGATCCGCTGCAGGACGAGCGCCTGGCCGATGCCGAGGAGCGCGA
>DBAW01000029.1 GCA_002291855.1 Sphingomonas sp. UBA1000 | reverse complement strand
TTCAGCGTCGCGATCAGCTCCAGCCCGCTGACATGCGGCAGCTGAATGTCCATGATCACCAGATCGGGCGCAAAATCCCGCGCCCGCGCAACCGCTTCCCGGCCGTCCCGGACCGCTTCGGCGACATAGTCATGCGCCCTGAGCAGATCGCAGAACAGCTTGAGATTGAGCTCGTTGTCCTCGACAACAAGGACTTTCTTCGGCACCAGTGCCCCGCTTTCTTCTCGCCCCCTGTCAGGTTCATAGACGATGCAACCGGTTGAAACAAATCGCGATGCGCAGACGCTCGGTCTGAGCGCTCTCGCCTGGGTGCTGGACGATGGCGACCGCGCCGAACGGCTGCTCGCTTTGACGGGCCTGTCGCCCGCCGATCTGCGCGCGCGGCTGGGCGACCCCACCTGCCTTGCCGCCGCGCTTGCGTTCCTTGAGGGGCATGAGCCGGATCTGCTCGGCTGCGCCAGCGCGCTCGGCGTCGATCCCGCCGATCTGGTCGCCGCGCGGCGGGAGCTGGAGCGATGAGCCGGCCGCTGCTGATCACCGATTGCGACGAGGTGCTGCTGCACATGGTCCGCCATTTCGGCGACTGGCTGGGCGAGGCGCACGACATTGATTTCGCGCTGGGCAGCGAGTTTGCCCGCGCGCTCACGCGCCGCGCCTGCGGCAGCACGCTTGCACCGGCCGAGATCTGGCCGCTGCTCGACGGTTTCTTCGTCACCGAAATGCACCGCCAGACGCCGGTGCCGCATGCGCGCGAGACGCTGACCATGATCGCCGCCAGCGCCGACATCGTCGTGCTCACCAATCTGGGCGACCATCATCATCAGGGGCGGGTGCGCCAGCTCGAGGCGGTCGGCATCCGCCACCGCGTCGTCTGCAATCAGGGCGGCAAGGGCGCGCCGGTTGCGCGGCTGCTCGACGAATATGGGCCGAGTGCCGCCGTGTTCGTCGACGATCTGGCCGTGCATCACGAATCGGTCGCCGGCCATGCGCCCGACGTCCACCGGCTGCACATGGTTGCCGAGGCGGCGCTGGCCCCGCTGCTGCCGCCCGCGCCCTTTGCCCATGCGCGCATCGATTGCTGGCGCGAGGCCGCGCCGTGGATCGCCGCGCGGCTGGGGATCGCGCCGGCCGCGAATACCGATTTCACCGACGAAATGATGGAGCCTCATGCATGAGCATCGATGATCGCCTGAAGGAACTGGGCCTGAAACTGCCGGTCCCGGCCGCCCCGGTCGCCGCCTATGTGCCGACCGTGGAGGCGGGCGGGTTTCTCTATGTGTCGGGCCAGCTGCCGTTTCGCGGCGGCGAGGTCGTGACCGGCCGGCTGGGCGAGGATCTGGATGTCGAGCGCGGGCGCGAGGCGGCGCGGCTGTGCGGCGTGATGCTGCTCGCCCAGATCGCCAAGGCGCTCGGCTCGCTCGACCGGGTCGAGCGGATCGTCAAGCTTGGCGTGTTCGTGACCTCCGATCCGCGCTTCACCGATCAGCCCAAGGTCGCCGATGGCGCATCGACGCTGATGGCCGATGTGTTCGGCGAGGCGGGCCGCCATGCGCGCAGCGCGGTGGGCGTGCCGGCGCTGCCGCTGGGGGCCGCGGTCGAAATCGACGCCATCGTCGCCGTCCGCCCCGCCTGACGGACGGCCTGTCGGGCCGGATTATTTAGGCTGCGGCTTGCGGTAGCGGTCGTGGCAGGCGCCGCAGGACTTGCCGGTTTCGGCCAGCGCCGCGCGGTATCCGGCCACATCGCCCGCCTTGGCCGCGCTTTCCAGTCGCGCCGTCGCCGCCTGATAGGCGGCGGCCGCCGCGACGAACCCGGCCCGGTCCGACCAGATCAGCGGCAGCGCGTCGCTGCCTTCAAGGTTCGATCCGGCCGGGAAGCTGCCGGGCAGCGCCTTGGCCCAGAGCGCCAGCCCGCTGGCGGGAAAGGCGGCGCGGCTGATGTCCCCGCTTTCGCCCATTGCGCGCAGCGCGCCGAAGGTGACCGCCGACATGCGGAACGCGGCGCGGCGCGCGGTCAGCGCCTGACCGGCGGCATCGCCCTCTGCATCGCCCGCCGGCGCGGCGGGTGCCGCGACTGCGGCGAGCAGCGCGGCCAGCCCGCCACCCAGCACCCAGCCCAGTCTCCGGCCCAGCCCCCGAACCATGGTCTTGCGCATCGCCAGTCCCTCCCCGTTTTGCAGGCGCAGAGCGTAGCGCGCGGCCGCCCCCGCCACAATCGCCCGGCCGGGCCATTTTGCTTTCGTTCGGGGGCCTGATTCCCTATATCCTCGCCATGGCAACGACCCCCAATGACAACAGCTACGGCGCAGATTCGATCAAGGTGCTGAAGGGCCTGGACGCGGTCCGCAAGCGCCCGGGAATGTATATCGGCGACACCGACGACGGCTCGGGCCTTCACCACATGGTGTTCGAGGTGTCGGACAATGCGATTGATGAGGCGCTGGCCGGGCATTGCGACCTGATCCTGATCCAGCTCAACCCCGACGGCTCGGTGTCGGTCGAGGACAATGGCCGCGGCATCCCGACCGATATCCACGCCGAAGAAGGCGTGTCGGCCGCCGAAGTGATCATGACCCAGCTGCATGCCGGGGGAAAGTTCGAGAACACGTCCGACGACAATGCCTATAAGGTGTCGGGCGGCCTGCACGGCGTCGGCGTGTCGGTGGTCAATGCGCTCAGCGAATGGCTGGACCTGACGATCTGGCGCGACGGGCGCGAACATTTCATGCGTTTCCGCCACGGCGATGCCGAAGCGCCGCTCAAGGTGGTCGCCGATGCGCCCGCCGGCAAGCGCGGCACGCGCGTGACCTTCCTGCCCTCGCCCGCCACGTTCAAGATCACCGAGTTCGATTTCGACAAGCTCGAGCATCGCTACCGCGAACTCGCCTTTCTGAACTCGGGCGTGCGGCTGAAGCTGGTCGATGCCCGCCATGCCGAGCGGGTGGAGCATGAGCTTTATTATGAAGGCGGCATCGCCGCGTTCGTAAAATGGCTCGACCGCGCCAAGACGCCGCTGTTTCCCGATCCCATCGCCATTTCCGGCCAGCGCGATGCCATCGGCATCGACATCGCGCTCGAATGGAATGACAGCTATTACGAGAACGTCCTCGCCTTCACCAACAACATCCCGCAGCGCGACGGCGGCACCCATATGGCGGCGTTCCGTGCGGCGCTCACCCGCACGCTCAACGGCTATGCCGAACGCTCGGGCCTGCTCAAAAAGGAAAAGGTCAGCCTGACCGGCGACGACATGCGCGAAGGGCTGACGGCGATCGTGTCGGTCAAGCTGCCCGATCCGAAGTTCAGCTCGCAGACCAAGGACAAGCTGGTCAGTTCCGAAGTGCGCCAGCCGATGGAACAGCTGATGGCCGACAAGCTCGACGAATGGCTGGAGGAAAATCCCCAGCATGCGCGGTCGATCGTCCAGAAGGTGATCGACGCCGCCGCCGCGCGCGAGGCGGCGCGCCGGGCGCGCGAGCTGACGCGGCGCAAGGGGGTGATGGACATCGCCTCGCTGCCCGGCAAGCTGGCCGACTGTCAGGAGCGCGATCCCGCCAAGTCCGAACTGTTCCTGGTCGAAGGGGACAGCGCCGGCGGCTCGGCCAAGCAGGGGCGCGACCGCCATTATCAGGCGATCCTGCCCCTCAAAGGCAAGATCCTGAACGTCGAGCGGGCGCGGTTCGACCGGATGCTGTCGTCCAAGGAAATCGGCACGATGATCCAGGCGCTCGGCACCGGCATCGGGCGTGACGATTTCAAGCTCGACAAGCTGCGCTATCACAAGATCATCATCATGACCGACGCCGATGTCGACGGCGCCCATATCCGCACGCTGCTGCTGACCTTCTTCTACCGCCAGATGCCCGAAATCATCGCCGGCGGGCATCTCTACATCGCCCAGCCGCCGCTCTACAAAGTCGCGCGCGGCCGGTCGGAGACCTATGTGAAGGACAATGCCGCGCTCGACGATTATCTGATCGACAACGGCATCGAGGCGATGCGGCTCGACACCGTGGATGGCGCCCGCGCCGGGGCCGATCTGCGCCAGCTGGTCGAACATGCGCGGCGGATGCGGATGCTGATGGCCTATGCGCCGCGCCGCTATGACCCGGCGATCATCGAGGCGCTGGCGCTGGGCGGCGCGCTCGCCCCCGATCTGGTCGATCGCGGCGGGGCGATCGTCCGGGTCGCCGCCTGGCTCGACCGCGGCGATCCCGAGGCGCGGTGGAGCGGCCGGGTGGCGGCCGAAGGCGGCTATCACCTCGAACGGCTATGGCGCGGCGTGACCGACCATCATCTGATCGAACCGGCGTTTCTCGGCTCGGCGGAAGCGCGCAAGCTCCACGCGCTCGCGGCCGAACAGGCCGACAGCTATCGCGAACCGTCGCGGCTCGTCTCGGTGCGCGCGGCGGCGGCGGAGGAGGGCGATGATGCCGCGCCCGCCGATGGCCGCAGCGTTGCCGTCACCCGTCCGTCGGAACTGCTCGAAGCCGTGCTCGCCGCCGGGCGCAAGGGCCTGTCGATCCAGCGCTATAAGGGGCTGGGCGAAATGAATGCCGAGCAATTGTGGGAAACGACCCTCGATCCGGAAAACCGGTCGCTGCTCAAGGTCGAGATCGCCCAGGCCGATCTGGCCGACGAGATCTTCACCCGGCTGATGGGCGATGTCGTCGAACCGCGCCGCGAGTTCATCCAGCAAAATGCGCTGAGCGTCGCCAATCTGGACGTGTGATCGGGGGAAGGCGGCCTGGCTGGGAAGAACGGCACCGG